>JAJONK010000477.1 GCA_021323355.1 Deltaproteobacteria bacterium | reverse complement strand
TCGATCAGCAATCAATCGGTCATGAGTCAGAATAAAAAATAAAACTTGAGCTCCATGGCTGCGGGCGCTAAGCTTCCCTGGCCCTCTACTGAAGTGCTGTCTATCCGCAAAGGAGAAAGTTATGAATCCTATGTTCATTGTCGCAATTCCCATTGTTTTAGTGATTATTGGCATGGTGCTCAATAGCACCGGGCTTTCATTCGATCAGCCGCCAACCTCATCGGAACAAGATCCTGCAAAGAGAAGCGCCGCGGAAGCAGATGCTTACCGCCGTTTCTTCGATGTACAGAGAAAGCAAGCTGTCAGAAGGCAGGCAAGGGTCGGCCAGTATGCCTGGCTGTTAATGGCCGAAAGAGACGGTTCTCTCGATCACTTTGAAGGACGGGAGCAATGTCAAATATTTGATCAAACCACCCACAGCCGAAATCTTGGAAGCCAGCAAGAAAGACGGAACCTCGAAAGAGAAAGTTTCATCCTACGAAATGTCGCAACTACGCACGGCTTTTAACATCGGCGAAAGCCCATTGTCACCGGGCGTCGCGGTGAAGGTTGCCGACTGATAAGCAGCAAGGCCCCTGCAGAGCAGGCCCGCTGTACGCTAAGTCGACATCGACGACAACTCGCAACACCCGATGCAGAGAGTCGCGGGCGTTGCGATATAACATCTTAGTCGAACGCATTGCAGGGTGTCCGCATGGCGAAATGTGAGAAGATAACCATGGTCCGCAAGAACAAAATAACTTAGTCGAATACTAGCTTTCCCTGTTAGTTACTTGGTAGGGCTTGGTTATGCTCCGAGTTCGTCGATGCGATCTTTGGTTCTGCCTGGTTTTGATGGTCGGCGGGATGCTTTTATTTCAGCCAACGCCTACCCAATGGCAGCTCGCTGACTATACTTCTTTCGTTACCACCAAGACGGGCTACAGCGACTTTGAACGAACCCACCATCGGCCATTTCAATCCGATCTAGCATCAGCGTTACCGGGTAAGAGCAGGACCGTTGTAGAATTTTCCTACATCAAGTTCGATCGCAAACAAAATACTCGCCTCTGGCCGTTCATCTTCACTGGAATCACACGATCACCTCCAGCTTCTCATTAGCCGCTAGATTTCAGTTGGTGCAGGTTGCCCACGCCTGCGTTTATCGTCAGGAGTCTGGGTTGTCATCTGCTCCTGTGAGATCGCTCGGATCGAGAAGAACACGTCGACAACGGCTACCGTCCAATAGAGGAGTTGAGAAATGGTTCGAGTACTAACCTACAGCGTGCTGCTGATAGCGGGGATGGTGCTATCTCAGTTGCCCGCCATCGATCATTTGAAGCCCGGGATTGCGGCGCTCACAATGATCTTTCTTGATCAAAGGTTCCTTCATGTTACTTGCCGGCATGGCGCTTCCGCCGATTCAGTTTGGTTCAATCGGCATCGGCATTGTTGTTATTCATGTGCTCGTTTTGACTTTCCTGATGAACATCGGCAAGTGCGTTCCGTTGGCGGCTTACGGCGACGAGGCCACTTTACGAGAGCGAGTGGCGCTTAGCCTCGGCATGTTTCCTCGGGGAGAGGTAGGCATTGGGGTGTTGCTGGTTTCATTAGAGATCTTTGACCAAACAGGTTCTGTGGACGTTCCAGGCATCAGCGAAAGTATTTCTCTAGGCGGGCTCAGTCTAGCGCTGAATCTCTGTCTAACCGGGCTTTTCATACTGGCTGTGATACGGCTACTGAATTCGGACACGGCTAAGACTGACAAAGCTCCAGTTAGCTTCGGGCGAGAAAGCGATAAACAATTACGTTAAGCAAGGGGAGTTCGCCTTAGCAAGCGATGCGAAGAAAGGTTCTAATACTACGCACATCGATGATGCGCCACTAAATGGCGCAAGATCTTTCGGAACAAGAATTGTAACATTTCAGAGCCACCGACGAACTCGAGACTTATAGTCAACGAATTCTTGGCCGAACTTCCCAGCCAGCGCTTTTTCCTCAGGGTCGATTTGGAATCGATTCATGTAAAAGATAAAAGCGGGGACAAAAACAAAAGCCAGCGCATTCGATAAGAAAACTGCCCAGCCGACCAGGACTAAAAGAAAGCCTAGATACATCGGATTGCGGCTGAGCTTGTAAATGCCCGAAATCACCAAAGACGATGATGATTCCGGCGTCATCGGATTGATCGTGGTTTTTGCTCGTCTGAAGGAAGCCACCCCTAAGACGATAATCATTGCGCCGGCGATAGCCAAAGTCAGCGCCAAAAACTCCCGGCCCGGGAATACGAAGTTAAAGCCCGGTACAAGCCGTGAGACAAGCCAGATGAGCGCAGCCAGCAACGCGCCGACAGCCAAAGGCGGCACCTTCAATTCGAGAACACGCATGGCGACGGCTTAAGCCTCCTCCTGGTTTCTCTTTGATGGGATCACCAAGCGGTAGCCGATTCCACTCTCAGTTCTTAGTAGCTTTTCGCCTCGCTCCGAGCTGTCGATTTTCTTGCGCAGATGCGTCATGTAAACCCGCAGGTACTGGGACTGCTCTTCCGCGTTGGGACCCCAAACTTCACGCAGCAATTGCTTGTGGGAAACGATCTTGCCAGCGTGCTGCGCAAGAATTTTCAGCAGCGCATACTCGGTGGGTGTGAGCTTAACTTCGTGTCCCTTCAGAGTGACTGCATGGCTAGTAAAATCAATGGCGAGATGTCCGGCGTGAAAAAATGGCTCGTCGGCCGCTGAATGAGAACGCCGCTGAATGGCTCGTAAGCGAGCCAGGAGTTCCAGCGCTTCGAACGGCTTGGTCACGTAATCGTCCGCACCGGCATCTAACGCAGCAACCTTATCTTCGGGACCGTCACGGACGGATAGAATCAGAACGGGCACCTGGCTCCATTCGCGCAGCCGTTGCAAAACCGCAATTCCTTCCATATCCGGAAGTCCAAGATCGAGTAAGACAACATCAGGTCTTCTGAGCGCGACATCGGCGAGTCCTTGTTTGCCGCTTTCTGACTCAAGCACCCGATAGTGATCTTCTTCCAAGACAATGCGAAGAAACTTTCGGATCTGTTTCTCATCATCGACCACCAAGGCTGTTGCATGATCAGTCACTCCAAGCTCTCCATGATTTCCGGCCGAAGGATCTCCACCGGAATGCTGATAACGAATTCTGCCCCACCCCTTTCCCTGTTGAGTGCCCGCACACTACCGCCATGCGCCCGGACAAAACCATCGACGATCGCGAGACCCAGCCCCGTGCCGCCCGGCGCTGCGTCACCGCCGCGATAGAAGGCATCGAAAATGCGCAATAGATCGTCGTGCCGAATTCCTTTTCCCTCGTCTACTACGGAAATAATCAGTTGCCCCTCTGACAGCTGAACAGCTGAGCGCCGATCGTGATCTTCGTCCCAGGCGGACTGTTTGCGGCGGAGTTCAACATCAGATTGCACAAGCATTGCTCCAGAAGCGGCTGGTCAACTCTGACCATCGGGACGTTCTCATCAAAGTCGATTGTGATTTGATGCTCAGCAACAGATTCACCTGCGAGTTCGATGGCTGCTTGAATGAGCTCCGCCACATCACACCAGTCCAAGTTCAGCTGAATCACACCGGATTCGATTCGGGTCATATCAAGCAAATTGTTGATAACGCGGTGTAGACGGCGGACGGCTACTTGGACCTCGCGCAGAGTCCTTTGCTTTTTTTCATCGCCATCGGTCTGTCGTGTTATCGCATCGATGCCGGCCTGGACTGCGGAGAGCGGCGTTTTCAGTTCGTGGGAAACGCTCTGCAGCAGCGCATGCCTGAGGTGCTCCGATGCTTC
>JAJONK010000476.1 GCA_021323355.1 Deltaproteobacteria bacterium | reverse complement strand
AGACGCTCTGGAACTCATCTCGGTGGATTACGAGCCGATCCGGCCCGTCGTTGACGTGCGCGAAGCGATCAAGCCTTCCTCGGCAACCCTGTTCGAGGAATTGGGCAGCAATCTGGCCTGGCATGGCTCGCTCCAATACGGCGACATCGATGGCGCATTTAAATCGGCCGACCTTGTGGTCAAAGAAAATTTAAAAATTCACCGTTACAGCTCGACGCCGCTGGAGCCGTTCGTCGTCATCGCATCCTACGATGCCGCCAGCAAACGACTGACGGTCTGGGTTACGGCGCAGGTGCCGGAAGTGATTTACGATGGTTTGCGTGAGGCGCTGGGGCTGCAAGACGTGCGCGTAATCATTCCCGACGTGGGCGGCGGTTTCGGACAAAAAATTCATTTGATCCGCAAGTACGTCGTCATGGTCGCGCTGCTGTCGATGAAAAGCGGCAGGCCCGTGAAGTGGGTGGAAGATCGTAGCGTCGATGAAAAGCGGCAGGCCCGTGAAGTGGGTGGAAGATCGTAGCGAGCACATGATGGCCGGTGGACACGCATGCGCCCAGGAGTTCGAGGCCGAGGCCGCAGTTAAAAATGACGGCACCGTTCTCGGGCTGCGCTTTAAAGAATACGACGACGTCGGCGGCTCCATCAGCACCTTGACGATTCATTTCACCAATAAGTTAAACAATCTTTCGAACACTTACCGCACCCCCAGTATCGCCATGGAAGGCTATGCGGTGGTCACGAACAAGTGTCCGGTGATTCCAAATCGCGGCATCGGTAAGCCCGGCATGTGTTACATCTGGGAGCGGATGATGGATCGCGTCGCCCAGAATTTGAACATGAGTCCGATCGAGGTACGCCGTAAAAATCTGATTCAACCCAGTGAGATGCCGTACCGTACGATCAGCGGCAACATCTATGACAGCGGCGATTATCCCGGTTTGCTATCAACTCTCTTGGAAAAGATCGATTACGATAAGCTGCGCGAAGAGCAAAAACGCGAACGCGACAAAGGCCGCTTGATCGGCATCGGCATCGTCATCGGGGTGGAGCCCGGGGGCAGGAACGCCGCGCGGGATATGGCGATCTTTCCTGAAATGAAAGAACCGCCGGGATCGGGCGGCGTCAACGGCGCCACGATCAAGCTCGAAAAGAACGGCACCATCGCGTTGCATTTGGGCTCGCCCAATTGCGGCCAGGCGCACGAGACAACGACGGCCCAAGTTGCCGCGGATATTTTAGGGACGACTCCTGATCAGATCAGCACGAGTATTCCATTCGATAGCGATCTGTCGCCTTGGGGCGTGGCGGCGGCGAACAGCGGCAACAATTTCCATCTCTACGATATCGGCGCTATCCACGGCGCGGCAAAAAAGCTTCGAGAGAAGGTCATTAAGTTAGCCGCGCACCTGCTTAACGCCGACGCTGCGGAATTGACCATAGAAAACGGCGTTGTCCAGGTGCCGGGTTCAGCCACCAAGAAGGTGACTTTTGCCGAACTCGGCCGGGTCGCGTACAACAATCAGCATTTGATTCCGGACGACATGGAAGCCGGATTACAAGCGACCTTTTACTACACGTTCCCACACGCCAAACCGAACATTGTTCCCGGCGCCGATCGTCTAGTGCGCGCGCAGTTTACTTTTTCGGCGGGCGCTCACGCGGCTATCGTAGAAGTCGATAAAGCAACCGGTAAAGTTGAAATCCTGCGCTATCTCATCGTTGGCGATAACGGCACGGTAATCAACCCGGACGTGGTCAATGGCCAGGTCTACGGCTCTGCAGCGCATGGCATCGCCGTAGCGCTGGGGGAAGGTTTTATCTACAGCCCGGAAGGGCAACCGCTTACCGTAACCTATTTGGATTACGGCAAATGCTCCACGGCGGAAACTCCGAAGGTCGAAGTCATCCATCGACCATCGCCATCGCCGTTCACGTCGCTCGGCCAAAAGGCGGCCGGAGAAGGCGCCGCTATTCCCTCACCCGCCGCCATTGCCAGCGCGGTTGAAGATGCGCTTACGCCTTTCGGCGTCAAGATCACTGACCTGCCGCTCACGCCGGAAGTGGTTTGGCGCCTCGCCAACCACAACCCCGATTCTGTGCGGAGGTCTTACTAACCATGATCCCCGGTTCTTTTGATTATTTTGTGCCGCGATCGATTCCCGAGGCAATCGAGTTGCTATCGGCTCACAGGGATGATGTGAAAGTTCTATCCGGCGGCCAAAGCTTACTGCCTCTGATGAAGATGCGGCTTTCGAAGCCGGGTTATATTGTGGATATCGGCAAGATTCCGGGACTCGATGGCATCGTCGAGGAAGGCAACAGTCTTGTTCTTGGTGCGCTGGTCACGCATGCGCAGATTGAACATTCGGTACTGCTCCAGAAACGATGCCCGCTCCTACCACAAACGGCGGCGACCATCGCCGACATTCAGATCCGAAATCGCGGCACTATTGGCGGCAGCGTTGCCCATGCGGATCCGGCGGGCGACATGCCTGCAGCGATCATGGCTCTGGATGCCGAAATAAAAGTGGCAGGACCCAATGGCGAGCGTTGGGTTAAGGCCGATGATTTTTTCCTGGGACTGCTAATGAGCGTGCTCGAACCAGATGAGATCGTCTCTGCCGTAAGAGTTCCGTTCACGGACAAGGACAAAACAGCTTACCTAAAGGCCGCCCCCAGGTCATCGGGTTTTGCGGTGGTTGGCGTGGCCGTTCGAATCACAATGGATGCCGCAGGAATTTGCGCACGCGCTGCGCTGGGAATCACCGGCATCAGCGATAAAGCTTACCGGCCGCAACGTTCCGAAGAAATTTTGAGTGGAAAAAAACTCGATTCAAGAATCATTGCGGAAGCCGCCGCCGAGTCGACCCGCAATATCGAAGTAATTGAAGATATTAATGGTTCCAGCGAATACCGCACTCACCTGACCCATGTTTACGTTCAGCGGGCGATCGAAGCAGCGCTTCAGGGCTAAATAGCGCGGCGGCCATGATCTGACCGCCGCGCACCACTAAAATCAATCATTCAGAATATTTGTCGGCCCGGAATTCCTTGTGGCAAGAGGAGCAGACTTCGCCGACAGCCTTGAATTTGGCTGCCACCGCCGTGTCATCCTTTGACTTTGCCGCGGCGGCGAGCTCACCGCTCGCTTTACTCAAGTTCTTGGCTTGTTTGGCAAACTCATCGGATTTTTCCCAGATAGCGGCCGTCGCCTTGGTCTTACCTTTATCACTACCTTTAGGAAACAGGCTGGGAATCTTATCCGCAGTGCCCATGATGTCTTTGGCCTTGGTTTCTACCGTTGCATAGTCTTTGCTTTCAACTGCCCCCTTGATCGCTTTGACATCTGCGCTGTTGCCTTTCATTGCTTTCTGTCTCTTCTCAATAGCGTCTTCCTGAGCAAACACCTGCGGGGAGACTGATGCTGTAAGTACAATGAAAAGTCCAGCAATAATAGTTCATTTCCTCCTTATCGTTAACGCCCGTTGATCCAGCAGCTCCGAAGATAAATTGTCATACGCTATACCTAAACTATTATGGCCGACGCAAGGACAAAATTACCGCAGTCCCCACCAGTTCGAATTCTAGCTGGCCTTTTCTGGCCGTGTCTAATATTAGGCGTACAGATTATCTCGCCGCGGTATGAGCAAAGAAAGTACCAGTACGTTTTACATGCGAAAACTTAACAGCCACGAGAGCTTTCAACAGACCAGAGCTGGTAATTGTCCCGAAACCGAATCAGCCGTTCCAGAAATCAATACAGCCATCACATATTGATCCGAATGAATCGCCAATGCATTAGCCGCGA
>JAJONK010000475.1 GCA_021323355.1 Deltaproteobacteria bacterium | reverse complement strand
GAGCATCGACCTTATTGCAGGGATAATGGTAGTCGGTGGGGCTGAGATCGCGCAGTTCCGGTGTGGAACTAGAAACATTTTCCATGAACACACCGCCATAGCACGACTGGCGGCTCCATTCCTCGGTCAACGCGTCACATGCTTCGAGCGACGGAGCGAGCTTATAGCGTGAAAAGAACATCAGAGCATGACCGAGACCGTGTAGGCATTGAAAACGCAATCTTACCGGCACGTCGGAGTCGCAGGCGGCCGCGGCTTTCTCTTTAAGCTCCGCCTGGCTTGGATGGCGCTCGACTTGAGAATAAATGTCCTCGCCGCGTAAAAAACGCTCCACGGAACCGTGGTAGCAGCCGGAGTGGCAGGTTTGATCGCACGCCGAGAAGGAGTCGTGGATGTTACCCTTGATTCGGAACGTTTCGCGACCAACGGCGTGGACGATGGGGTGGCAATCGCGGCGCAGCTCAGGATCCTGGAGTTCAAAGCGTTGGATGAGCTGTAAAGCAGCTTTCGTCGACTCGGTTTTTAGGACTTCGCGGAAAATCTTGTCCAGGCAAGCAGCGCTATCGGCTCCGGCAAGACAAAATTTCAGCGCCTCGATGGAAGGTAACTCAGTTGATATTGATGATTGCGGCTCGGCTTGCGCAAAGCTCGAAGTAAGTTGAGCCGTGGAAAAGATTGCCAGCCAAAACAACGTCCTTGCTAGGCTTAATGCAAGTAATGACACAATGACAATTCTCCTTCTTGTTGCGCGATTGCTGCGATTTTAGTCACAAGATGATCAGACCGCAATAAAACGGCGTCATCACCAATCGCTACAAATGGCATTGGCGAGATGGCAACGCGGCTTTTCTTTATGGCGAAATGTGTAACTATTTCACTTATGATTCGTCTAAACCGTAAAATGATGCGGCGCTTACTTAAACTCCCTTCTACTATTAAGGCGTTGGCTTTAGCAATGCTTTTCATAACAACGGCGCACGCTCAGGAACCGACGAAGGCTCCCACAAGCGTGCCGCTGTACCAGCCGAAATCCTATCCATACGAGAGCGGCGAGAAAGCATCGTACCGAGCGAGTTGGAACGGCGTTCCGGTCGCCACTGCGGAAATCGAAACGGCACCCATCATCTTCGAAGGGAAAAAGTCTTATCGAGTTCGCATTGATGCCAAAACGTCCAAAGGTTTGGACCTGATTTGGAAAATGCGCGACACCATCACTTCAGTGTTCGACGCGAAATCGCTGGCGCCGTCGCGGTTCGTTTTCAGCCAACGGGAAAATTCTCGCGTGATCGATACCGAGGCCAAGTTCAACCAGAAGGCCAAAAAATGGGCGGTCAATCGTTGGCAAGAAGGAAGGAAGCCCAGAGTTTACGATTTCGACTCCAATAATACCCTGGATCCGATCACGGCCGTCTACCTTGCGCGCAGCATCGATTTCAATGTTGGTGAAAAATTGTATTTCAACGTTTTTGGCGGTCGGTATCAGTACTTGCTCGAGTTAAACGTGGAAAAGAAAGAGCCGGTGGAGTTGGAATCCGGCGCCGTGATTCAAGCGTTTAAACTTGTGCCGAAATTAACCAACCTGACTAAAAAAGGATATGCGGGGCGCATGAACGAAGCTGCTATTTGGGTCTCTGCCGATGAGCGGCGCATCCCGGTTAAGTTTTGGAGCAGGATGTTTGCCGGCAACGTTTATATGGAGTTGGTTCAGGATAAGACCGGCGTGCAGTCGGCCACCACTGTGGATTCACCGGCTCCGTCGAGTTGACCTTGCCGGGTGGCGGCCACGTGAGACGATCAAGTGAAAACGGCAAAAAAAACTTCCAGACGCGGATTTGCTCTATTTGCGCTTTCTCTTGGACTACTAAGCGCGGTGTTTTCCGGGTTCAGGTACTCGCCCGTGCCGCGCCATCGCGCCGGTTCGGCGATGGCATATTCGGAGTCGAGCCGGGGAGGCGATGCGCGGATCGAAGATCGTCTTCGGCGGACGATACTTCCGCTGTTAGGAGCCATGGACCGGCCGTGCCAACCTGACGAACTGCGCGTACAGATCATGAATGAGCCGACAATCAATGCTGCCAATGCCGGCGGTTGCCAATTCTTCGTGACGAGCGGCTTGCTGCAACGTGCCAACGATGATCATTTGTTGGGAGTGATGGCGCATGAGATTGCGCATCAAGATTTGGGGCACGCCGTTAAAGCGCAAATGCTCGGCGCCGGTTTGAGTATTGGCGCAGCTCTCCTCGAACAGATCCTTCCAGGCTCAGGCGCGATTGCGCCATTAGCTGGAACACTGATCACCCGGGGTCACAGCCGGACAGAGGAATATGCCGCCGACCGTCACGCCATTGTGCTGCTCCGCCGCATCGGTTATCCGCCGGAGGTTATGATCGACACCCTCGGCTGGATCCAGCGTTCCTCGGGCGATCAGCAAGCTGGCGGTTTTCTCTCGACCCACCCCGCATTGAATGACAGAATTTCGGCGCTCAAGAAAATGCGCTAGACGCTAACAGCCGCGCCAAAGCCAACCATTAACAAGGGTTAGGATGTTTCAGGGTGCAGCCGATCAATGTAAACGAAGCGCTGCTTCATTCGTCTAAATGGCAAAAGGAGAGAGTAGGCCATGAGCATACATACAAAAGCGATAAAAAAACTAAACGGCATCGCTGCCATAGCCATCGTAAGCGGAACTTTGTTAGCCGGGTGCGCCGGTGGGGGGCTCACGACCCGTGAGAAAGGCGCCGGCATTGGCGCTTTGGGCGGCGCAGCTGCCGGCGGCCTTATCGGTTCCGCGGTTCGTCATCCCGGCGCGGGCGCAGCTATCGGAGCGGCACTTGGTCTGGGCGCGGGAGCGGTTGTCGGCGATCAGTTGCAGGGCCGCGAAAATCAGGCCTACGAACAGGATCAGCAGATCTACCGCAATCAGCAGGAAATTAACCGCCAGCGCGAGCAGCTCGAACAAATTCGCCGGCGCGGCATCAGTGGAGCGGCACCGGCGTTATGTGGAAGACCTTCGCGCAACAATGGGACTATCTTCTGCTCAACTTGATTGTAGGTCTCTACATGATGCTCGGTGTCGCTTTGTGTTTGATCTTGATGTGGCTTTTTCTCGCAGCTCCCACTCCGTAAAAATCTGCTAGCCTCGACCCGCGCATTGCTGCGCTTTTCCTAGAGCTTCGGTTCCCCGCACTCTTGATGGCCCTGCGTCATCGTTCTACATTCGATCTCGTGAAGGTACTCGTCACCGGCGCAGCCGGCCTAATCGGCAGCCATCTCGCGCAGGGATTTGCAACCAATCATGATGTGCTGGCGTTGAAACACCAGGATCTCGATATCACCGATCCGGCGGCGGTCCGAAGTCGTGTTGCCGCAGAGCGGCCATCTCTGATTGTCAATTGCGCGGTGGTTCAGGTCGAGGAAGCTGAGCGGGATGCCGCCGAAGCTACGGCCGTGAACGTGGAAGGAGCCGGGTTTCTGGCCGAGGCGGCGGCTCGGT
>JAJONK010000474.1 GCA_021323355.1 Deltaproteobacteria bacterium | reverse complement strand
ATCGATCCAGTAACCGGCAAACCGGGGAAGAATATTCCGGTCGATGACCCCTACAATATGTACTTCACACCCGACGGCAGCGCCGCGATTATTGTCGCCGAAGCGCGCAAGCGGCTTGATTTCCGCGACCCGCAAACCATGGCGATGAAGTATTCCATAGAGACCCCTCATTGCGCCGGCATCAACCATGCCGATTTTTCCATGGATGGTCGCTACGCGTTTTTCACTTGTGAATACGCCGGTAGTCTGGTCAAGATTGATCTAGTCGACAAGAAAGTGGTCGGCTATCTAAAGTTTTCCAAGGGCGGAATGCCGCAGGATATCCGCATTTCTCCCGACGGCAGAATTTTTTACGTTGCCGATATGAAGGCAGCGGGCGTATTCCTGGTTGAAGGTGAGAGTTTTAAAGAGATCGGTCATATCAAAACCGGCCTGGGCACGCACGGTCTCTATCCCAGTCGTGATGGAACGCAACTCTACGTCGCTAATCGGGGGGTCGCCCGGGTCTACGGCCCTCCCAAAGGAAAAGGCAGCGTGAGCGTGATCGATTTTGCAACGCGTAAAGTGACCGTTGACTGGCCGATTCCGGGTGGCGGCAGTCCGGACATGGGTAATCTCAGCATCGACGGAAATACATTGTGGCTTTCGGGCCGCTATGATAATGCCGTGTACAAAATCGATACGACTACAGGTCAATCAAAGATTATCTCGGTCAAGACCGAACCTCACGGGTTGACCGTCTGGCCGCAGCCGGGCCGTTATTCTCTTGGCCATACGGGAAATCTGCGCTAAACGTATCGCCGCACGTTCTCACAACCTTTTGCTCAATGGAGGGGGTTTTATGGCAAAGATTGCCGGTCTTTTTCTAATGCTTCTTCTTGTCGGCGCCGCGAACACCAACACTCAAGCTGCCAGCGCAGAGCAAAGTTTCTACAAAGGCAAAACAATACGGATCATCGTCGGCTTTGCCGCCGGCGGCGGATTCGACGCCTATGCGCGCGCGATCGCGCGCAATCTCAGTCGGCACATTCCCGGTAATCCGGCAGTCATAGTCGACAACATGACCGGCGCCGGTAGCCGAATCGCCGCCAATTATCTCTATAAAGCACCGCCCGATGGCCTGATCATCGGCAACTTCATCGGCTCACTGGTCTTGCAGCAGATCATGGGCGACAAAAGCGTCGAGTTTGACGGGCGAAAATTCGAGTGGCTCGGCGTTCCAGTGCAGGACGAAACCGTTTGCGGCGCCAACGACTCCGATGCCCCTAGAATTTTGAAAGCGGCGCTGGGTCTGCCGATCCAGCTGATCGAAGGATTCAAGGGAACTTCCAACATACGCATCGCTGCTGAAGCGGGTGAAGTCGACGGCGGTTGTTGGACGTGGGCATCGATCCGAACGACCTGGAGCAAGGGACTGGAGTCCGGTCTGGTAAAGCCAATTATCCAGATCAACCCGAAGAAGGCGGCGGACATTCCCAACGTGCTGATCGAATCAGGCACGCACGCTCCATCCGCCATTCTGCGTGCCTATGCGGTTGCGCCGGGAACACCGAAGGAGCGGATCAACACTCTGCGCACCGCTTTCAACGCGACCATGAAAGATCCGGAGTTTGTCGCCGAGATGGATAAGTCGAAGCTGGAAATAAATCCGTTGTCGGGCTCCGAAATGGAGAGCATAGTCAAAAAGCTGTTTGGGATGGATGCCGCCAACGTCGCAAAAATCAGAGAGGTCCTAGTTCCTAAAAATTAGCACCGTGATTGTACGCCGTTAAGTACTCCGTCCTTGATGAACAGTCCGTTTGAACTCAGCGGTTGCTGTGCGCTTTCGCCACAGCTTGACCGTTCCAACACGGCGATACCGCAGGAGTTAGCGGATTAGCGGCGGGTTCAACTGAGCTAGTCCCCGAACACTCGGGCGTACATTTCCGCCAGCGCCGGCTCCATGGTTTTAGCTGCGGCGAGCTCGCGCTGAATCGAGGGATCGATTCGCTCGCGCGCCTTGGACGCTAGAGCTAGAGCTTCTTGTTCGTTCATACATTTTAGTCGACCGGATTCGACAACTATCTCGCCATTAACAATCACCGTATCTACCGAACTGCCGTTTTCACAAAAAACTAGCTGACCCGCAAGATCGTTAAGCGGGGTGAACGCCGGCGTATCGCGACGCAGCAAGGTAACATCGGCGAGTTTGCCTGTCGCGAGCACGCCGGCATCGAGGCCGAAAGCGCGCGCGCCATTAACGGTGGCCATCATCAGCACTTGCCGCGGCGAGGTCCATTGAGCGAAGTCAGTTCCTGCCTGGTTGTGAATCAACGCCGATAAACGAATCGCATCGAACATGTTCTGGCTGTCATTGGAGGCCGCGCCGTCGGTACCGAGTGCAACGCGGGCGCCCGCGGCCAGATATCTCTTGACCGGCGCCAAGCCGCTGCCGAGGCGTAGGTTGCTTGCCGGATTGTGCACCGCTGTCACACCGCGGCCGGCAAACAACTCGACATCGCCTTCGTCAATCCAGATCGAATGGGCCAATGAAAGATTCGAGTCCAACACGTTCAGCGATTCTAAATGTTGCAACAGAGACGTGCCGTAGAGTTGTCGTCCCATGAGTTGCTGCGCCTTGGTTTCGGCTAGATGAATATGCATCGGCAGGCTTTTCCTTCGCGCCATCTGCGCCGATTTGACCAATAGCTCATCGGTGCAACGCTGGACAGCCGAGGGGCCGGGACATGCGGTGGTCAGTTTATCCGGAGCATGAAATGTCTCGATGAAGGCTTCGCAGTCGTCGAGCCACGCTTGGGTTGCCTTGGCTTCGCTTTGACTCATTCGCTTGATCTCGTCACCCACAGCCGCGGCCCCGCTGCCGAGCGGAATGGTTTCTTCATAATTCCGGTCAGAGAGAGTCAATGCCACAACGTGGCGCAATCCCAAATCGCGCATTGCCTGAATCGCCGCGCCGGCACCCATGAAGCGGCAGGCTTGATTGCCAAAAAAATGATCCAGCACACTAGTAGTCCCGGTCTTAAGCATCTCCATCCCGCCGAGAAGCGCGCTCGCATAAAAATCTTCCTCGCGCATATCTCTGAGCGATGCCCGGTAGTAAGCACGCCAAATTTCTAGCGGCTTGCTCGGCATCATGCCTCGGACCAGATTGGCGGGCGAATGGCAGTGAGAATTGATCAGGCCGGGCATCGCGATCAAGCGGCCGCCCTCGATTGACCGCTCAAACGGGCCAGACGGCGCCGATTGAGCGGGACCGACGTAGGAAAGACGATTGCCATCGATGACAATCGAACCAGGCGCGATAATTTCGAATTCTTCATTCATGGTAACGATGCAAACACCGCGGATCAGTAACTTCATTTTGTCCTCGCAGATCTCTGAGTCTCAGAGATCCTTTCTTACCAGAGCAGTGATCATCCGGTGGAACGACGGCGTTTTTACTGCGCCTCTTCGTCTGCGCGGCGACCCGCCATCATGGCCATGTTGAGAGTTGCGGCAAATCCGCGTTCAAGCATCTGGGCGCTCGAGACCCGGTCTCTTCAAACTCATGGCAATCGATTCGCAATCGTGGTGCTCGAGCAAGGCACCTCTGCTTCATTAGGTCTTGGCGCTGGTGTAGATGGATATGCGTGATTGCGGCAAGAGCCAACCCCGAGGCTCGATAGCGCCGGCACAATCATCGCAGCGAATACTAGATCTCCCCGAGTCGAGACAAGTAGACGGACGAAGACCTTAGATCCCTGAGTTCGCGATCTAAACTAGTTGGGCTCGCGCGGCGCCGCTGCGAAGCTAAATCTTTCCCTGCGACCTGAGATGATCGATGCGCTCTCTGATGATCTCACCCAAATCAGTTGTGGGCAGGCCGTCAGCAATTTGTAATGAATCGGCGCCTAATTGAGCGAGCTTTTCGTTCAGGCTCTGCAGTCCCGAGCGGATGCGATCATAGTCCTGCAGATATTGACGGCAAGCGAGGATATTATCATCGATTTCATCCAGGCATTTTGCCAGCCTTTGACTTTCCTCGCCAAAGGATTGGCGTAGGTGCTCGACGTTGGCCTGAATGATCTGCTCTTCCACCGGCCGTATCTGCTTGGTGATCTCGCTTTTCATGTCTTGCAGCGCTTGCAGTAGCCGCTCGTACGATTGTTCCTCTCGCATTAGATCCTCCGGCATTAGAATTCTTGGCTGCTTCATGGCGATGTAATGATGCGCCATGCACTCCGATACTCTTTTCTGGATCAAGGTGAGCGCCGCTCGTGTCTCCCGGATCTTCTTCTCCAGCCGCGCTTCATCGGCCAGCAACTTGGCCAGAAGCTCCACGGGCCTCGTTGATATCGTCATGGATTGGTTGTTTCGAAGATGCAGAATGGATGAAAGCGGCTGTCCGCTCCCGCACTCAATTACGGAATTCTTTTATCCACTCCGCTGACAAACTTCAAGGAGGAAAAAACTGCCCCGGGAGAGAAACAGATCGGGTGTCGCCGGCTATGTGTAATCCCGTGATGCCACCGCAATCGATCTATTTATGATCGTTGCAAGATCCGAAAGGCTAGTTGACGGTAGAATGGGAAAGGTTAAATGGTCGA
>JAJONK010000473.1 GCA_021323355.1 Deltaproteobacteria bacterium | reverse complement strand
GTTGACAACAATTCTTTTCGGTTACTTGACGGCAAGAATACTAGCAAGCTTGGAGACCACGGCAGGATCAAGCTTGAATATGCCATCGACGGTCCGTCGGGTTTGGCGCTGCTGTGAATAAATTTGGCGGCGATGAAGGTTCCCGCGCCGGTCATATTCTCAACGACCAATGAAGGATTGCCGGGAATGTGTTTACCCATGTGCCGCGCCATCGCCCGGGTATAAATATCGAAGCCACCACCCGCGCTGCCGCCGACGATGACCCGAATGGTCTTGCCTTTATAAAAGTCCTCGGCGCAAACCGAGCCGGGAAGGAAGAGAAGCATCGCGGTTAAACATTGCCAAAGCCTAACATGCATAACGTGGTCCTCCAGGTCCGGCTGGAGCTAAAGGGGACAGGCTACTTTTAGAAAGGCGCCGATGTCAGCCTGTAATGCGCCGCTGCTAGCTGTCAGTTTTACTAGATCAACGCAAAGGCATGTCCTACTGGCGCGGCGGCAATGCGCTTGTTCCAGCGAATTTTTTGAACAGCTCGATCGTTTCCGCGTCGCGCGGAATGTCCCGTACAACTTTCGCCTGCTCGTCGGGCATCAGCGGCGTCGGAATGTCGCCGCTGGTGAGTCTGCGGTACTCGGCGATGAACGCCGGATCTGTGTGGGTCTTGCGCACGGCTTCCTTCAGAATATCCACCCGATCCTTCGGCACGCCCGGGGGGAACAGCAATGCCGTACCCACGGATCGCAAGTTTCGCATCATGGCCAGAAGTTTTTTTTCGCTTTCCGTTTTCGCAAAGCTTTCGAGATCGGGCAGATTGAGATGGGAAAAGCGCGGGTCTTTCCAGCCCCGTGGATATTCGATGCCCGCGTGAAAATGCACGGCCTTGTTTTTCAGGAAGTCGTGCTGGCTAATCGTGCCCATGGACGCGACCTGGGCATCGACCTCGCTGCGCGCGAAGGCGACATCAAGGTCTTCATTTTCATAACCCGGAATGATCCGTGAATTCCCTAGGTCGAGAAAATAGGCGATCATTCGGCTGTGCAGGTACCCCGTATGCCCCACGGGAGCGCTGCCGATGCGCAAACCGGCGGCCGGGCGCAGCTTTGTCAGGCTGTCGTGGCCCAGCGCTGCGCGCGTCATGAAGACATAATAGAGCTGATGCTCGGTCGTGCCGAGGTAGATGAGTTTGTCGACATCGTACTGCACGCCGGTTTCGCCAAGCACCGCGTAAGAAACGATGCTGCTCGAGATGCGGTACAGAGTAAGGCCGTCGGGACGCGCCGTGTTGTAGAGGTGATTGGCCGCTCTTCGCCCCCCCGCCCCCGGCATGTATTGAAATGTGATGGAGGGATTGCCGGGAATGTTCTTCGCGAGTACCGACGCGAGCGCTTTGGCGCGCAGATCGCCCATGCCGCCAGGACCTGCGCCGACGATCAGTGTGATCGTCTTGCCCTGGTAGAACGGCGCTTGCGAAAGGGCCGGGGATGCTGCGAGGCCGGCGAGCAACAGTGCAACAAGGACTGTGAAGACGACGGAACTGGATTGAAACCTGACCATGGGAACTCCTCCGATTAAATTGCCCGCACCAAGCAAAGGTCTGCTAAATCCTTATTTGGAATTCATCGTTGCGTCAATGCCTTACGGCATGACACTTCAATCGGCGCTGACGATCTGACCAAACGTGAGGACCTTGCATCCTACAACGAGGAGTACGCGAAGTATTTCCCGACCAACAAACCAGCCAGGACCACCGTGGAAGTCATGTTGAACGCCCGAACTCCTTGTCGAGATAACCGTCACTGCTTGTATTCCGGAATGATTTAAATAGGCATGAGGCACGAGGCATCAGTAAAAGGAGATCGTTCAACCGTTTCACTCAGTTCAAGCCGTTCAACCGCTTTGCTCCGTTCAAAATGTTAATCGGATAAACGCTCGTTCAAATGTTCAAGGTTCAACAGGTTAACGATGGGACTAAGAAGGAAGTCGTTCAAATGGTCAAGCGTTCAACGCCGGAGATAACTCGTTCAAGCTGTTCAAGTAGCCTGCCTGAGTCTCTCGAAGGGTTGAATCCGCCGGCTTCAGTCGGGTGGCTCGGGTTGGGCACTGGGCTATACTCCTATTCCTTCGACTCTCAGACCGCGCCGTTTCGCGGCTTTACACTGACGGTCGTCGGCAGAAACGAATAGGTCAGTCGCCCATTCCGAGGCGCAGGCGATATGTAACGCATCGGCACTACGGAGCGAGAACTGCTCAAGCAGTGCCACGCCGTGAGCGATCACTTCCTCAGTAATGCCAATGACAGTTGCGTCATCGACATCCGTAAGAACCGATGCCTTCGCATTTCGGTACTCTTCCGTTGAAAGTTTGCGTTCGCGCCGAAGGCGGCACAGAGCGGAGACGATTTCCGGAACGCAGATCACCGAGACGGCTAACGCTGCAGCAGAAGAGAGAATGGCTTGAACCTGATCGCTTCCTTTCTCTTCGATGTATCGTTTAGCGAGGGCGGAGGAATCGAAGAAAACGTTCAACGTGACTTCCGCCTTTCCGCCAAAATGGCCTTACTGAGGGATGCTCTAGGACGGACCAACCTCAAGCCGGGTCGCTTCCATGACGGAGTATTCTCCTCGGTTTCAGCAGGAACGATCTTCGCCACTGTTTTGCCGTGACGAATGACACTAACCGTCTCACCCTTCTCAACAAGAGTCAAAATTTCTGACGCTCTCTTTCGGAATTCAGTGAATGATAAAGTTTTCATAGACTGTCAGTCTCCATCGGCCAGATTGTACATTACTGCACATTGATGTGCAATATGCAGAATCTCCCGGCTTCCCGGAGAGCGAACTGATGCGACCGAAAAATATTGGTAGGTCCGGATTCGGTGCGAGGCAAGAGTTATTGACTTTTTCGGGGTGCCTGGAGATAGATGCAGGTATTGGGCGGCAAGCAAAGAAAGCGCGGGCGGGGTCGCCATTAGGAGGTAGGCTCCGGGCATTAAGAAAGCGGAGTTCCGGAATCGTAACGGCGAAAGTGACTTCGCGACACTCAGCGGCTCTCCATCAAGAGAAAACGTGTTTCTTTGCAGACTCGCACGATTTGTGGACTGCCGCTAT
>JAJONK010000472.1 GCA_021323355.1 Deltaproteobacteria bacterium | reverse complement strand
AGACGTCGCCGTCTGATGATGGAAGACTTCTGGCTCGATCTTGATCGTCGCTTTGATCGAGTTGGAGATAAAGCAATTGTCTTTGGCTTTTTCCAGGATTCGCGGCATACGCGAGAGATCGCCGGCCGACGCAAGAACCACCTTTGGCTTGACGATGATCTCCGTGATCTGATAACCGCTCCCCTGCAGTTTCTCCAGCTTTCCCTTTGCCGACGAGGAACAACTAACGAGAGCGACTTTCGAGAATTCCGCGATCGCAATCATTTTCCTCCCGACCCTGGAACTCCGGCGGCGCTCCTGCGGTGATCGCAGGCTGTTTGGCGCCGCTAAGCTTCAGGTCCTTTGCGCCGGTCCACTCGACTTCGGTCTCGTAAAAATAGGTTTTCCCATCGCTCATAAAATGTTCCCTGGGCGCTGAACCTCGCTGAACTCAGTTTAGCCACTCCTTTACCTCTCCCGCCATAATGACGTCGAGAATTTCTTTACTATCGGCAATCGCTTTATCCATCACTTTCGCGTCATTCACATGGGAGACTCCCTGTTTCACCGCGCCGTGCAGGGCACGGACGACTTCCAGTAGATGCTCATCGAGCTTTTCTGTACCAGGTGCTGCATGCGGCATAACAATCTCCTTCGTCAGATGTAACGACGGCCTTCGAGCGGATCGGGAATCTTAAGACCCAAACTAAGCAAGATTGGATTGACTTCACGGATGTAGTCTTCGCGAGCCTGCTCATTGCTGCGTCTTTTTAGGCCCCAGTAAAGATAGCGCTCGGCGCGTTTGGATCCGCTGCGACCGAACATGTCGAGCGCGCGAACATACCAATAATCGATAGCCTTTTGGACCCGTTCTTTTTGCTCGTCACCCTTCGACATGAGTTCTAGCGTTTTGTTGTAACCGTATTCGATATGGCCCAGTTCCTCGGTGACAATGTCCGGCAGAATCCGCTGCAGCGGCAGGTAACTGCATCCGGCAGAATCCGCTGCAGCGGCAGGTAACTGCAATCATAAAATTCTTCAAGCTGGTAGCGCCCGACGCGATCGATCAAAAAGCCGAAGACCGCGTGGCCTTCCCAGGTCGTGATGAGACCACGGAAAGAGTCGACGAAACGTTTCTCGTTGGGCTGGCTCAGCACAAATGAAACATCGACTCCCATATCGCCCGCTACTCGCGCAACTTTGCGGAAGTGGTCGATCTCCTCAGCCGCCGTACGCGCGACGATCAGTTGATCAAGCTTGCTGGGCGCTGCCGGCAGCATCGTTTCTACATAAAGGTGCGGTCCGCCGATCTCGCAATCTGCTTGGATCGTCAACACGCGCCCCAGCAGATCCCGATATTCCGCATCCATCTTATCGAGATCTTTTAGCTCTATCTTCTCCGTAAACATACTTCCCCCCTAATCATCTGCCTAAGTTGTCGGTTAAGATCATTTATCTCCCATTCAGAGAGCAATAGAAGTGCCAGTTTTCCCGCCCGACAAGCTTCAAACCTCCCGATCGTTCTTCTCGTTTTTCGGAGAGCCGGCAGTTTTTTTCTAAAGAGTGAGAAGAATTCTCGATGCAGCCGGCAAAGTGGGATTTATCTGCAACGCCATGCGAATCCCGAAGAACCAATGCGCATCGGTGGCTACTCGTGCCCCACGAACTCGCGTAGTAAGTCCGTATACGTGATCATGCCGACAACGTTTTCATGATCGTCGACCACCGGTAGCCCGCCGACATGCCAGCGCAACATCAGATCGGCCGCCTCTTTGAGCGAAGTTTCCGGCTTTACGCGGACGGGATCGAACACGGCCGCTTGTTGCACCGCGATCGACCAGAGTTGCACATCGGCTTCCTCCTTGTTTAAGAACGCGAGCGATGGCCTGATCAGGCGAATGTCGCGATCGGTCAGCATGCCGATCAGCTTGTCCTTTTCATCCACCACCGGCAGATGGCGGAAATGGCCATGATCCATTTTCCAAATGGCATCTTTGAGCCCGTCATCCGGTTTTACCGTCGCGGGATTTTTCGACATCCTTTCCCTTACCTTGGTCGCTTTCCGATCCTTGCGCGCCATCGAGATGCGCGCTGCCGGAAACGGGACATGTTTCAGGTACTCGCTTTCTAGACTCTCATACTCCACCAACTGAACGTGACCGTTAGCCAGAATATCCTCGACCTCTCGTGATCCCGCGACTCCCTGCTCGATCCAAAACGTTGTCACGCCTTTATCCACCACTGCCCGCGCCAGCTCGACCAATTCGATACCGCCGTCGGGATAGATCTGCACAATATCGATTTTGCCCGGAACCTCACGCAACGCTCGAAAACAGCGCAAGCCGAGAAAGCTTTCGCGATCGGTAAATATTGGAATAATTTCCAGGCCGAGGCCAAGCAGCTTCTCAATGGTGAGATAGCTCCGACTGCTCGGGTCGCTGCTGGCGCCCACAACCACGATGCGCCGGCAATTGTCCAGAATGGCTTTTCTCTGCCGCCGCATCAAATAGACTCTTCGGCTTAAGTCCCCTGCCCAGTAGTTATGGATCTGTCTTTGCCTGAGTTGTTCCGGCGTAATTTCGCCCTGACCTTCGGTTCGAGACATATAACCTGCTCCCTTCGAGCCCCCGCTGAGATCCACACCGCGCGGTGGCAGCTTCTATTTTCCAAGGGAGCAAGGGCCATACCATTCAAAAGCATGGTTCTGGCCAACTCCGAGGTCACCATCGTTGGCAACTTTGCAAAAAGCTACTCTGTCAATTTGCAGCGGTAGGAATGTGCTCTGTAATCCGGCGGGATCCGATCTCGTCGCACCGAAACACCTAGAGATGTGCGGGGGCCAGAGTGAACGTGCTGAACGATGTCACCGGCGCGGCGCTCGAGCTGATGATTGCTCTATCCGCAAACTAGAAATAAGCCTTCACCAAGTACTGATGCAGCATCCGATGGGTATTGAAGAATGAGCCGTTGAGCGCTACGGCGTGACGCATCAAGTCGAGGTAGTCGTCACGGCGGTTCTGATATAAGGGCAGGATGATCTGGTCCAGCTTGTCGTAAAGCGAAATTGCGTCGGCGCGATGATCGGTGGCGGCACTTGGACTCACATCCGGTACTCCGATAGACCAACCGGTGACACCTTCGATGCATCCCTCAATCCACCAACCATCAAGCACACTGAGGCTCGGCACGCCGTTGACCGCCGCTTTCATGCCGCTCGTGCCGGAGGCTTCCATAGGTGGCTGCGGCGTGTTGAGCCAGAGATCTACCCCGGCGGTCATCATTTTGCCGATTTCCATACTGTAGTTACTGAGGTAGGCGACCTTGATCTTGTCGCGTAACAGGTCTCGGGCTTGAAAGATTCGTCGGATTTGCTCTTTTCCGGCTTCGTCTTGCGGATGGGCTTTTCCGGCGTACACAATTTGCAGACCGCCATGCTGCGTTGCGATAGTGGTGAGACGGGCGATATCGGTAAACAACAGATCGGCGCGTTTGTATGTCGCCGCGCGCCGCGCAAAACCAAGAGTGAAGACGTCAAGATCCATGCCGGTATTCGTTTCAAGATTGACGACATGGAGCAACTGCTTCTTGGCACCCGCGTGGGCTTGCCCAAGTTCGTGCTTCGGAATGCTCAACGCATAACGAAGGCTAAAGCCGTCCTGCTGCCAGCCGGGAATGTAGCGGTCATAAAGCTCGGCGAGCGGCTTAGCCGCCCAGCTGGCCGCGTGAACACCATTCGTGATCGCGTCGATATTGTAACCGGCGAACAGCAGCCGAGTAATCTCGCCGTGCTTCTTGGCGACACCGTTGACGTAATGGCTCAAGTTGAGCGCCAAAAAAGTCATATTCAAGAGATCGCCGCAACAGAAAACATCCTTCATTTCTTCGACTTCGTGTCGGCCGATGATTTGATGCACGAGTGTCAAAGGAAACTGATCGTGCCCCGCAACCACGGGCGTATGCGTGGTAAAAACGCATTTCTCGCGAACCGTTTGCACATCGTCGTGGTTCGGCGACGTCCTGCCGGCGCGCCGCGCTTCTTCGTCCAAGAGCTCAAGCGCAAGCAAACTCGAATGGCCCTCGTTCATATGGTAGCGTGCAAT
>JAJONK010000045.1 GCA_021323355.1 Deltaproteobacteria bacterium | reverse complement strand
TGTGTTTGCCGTGTCCAAGGACGTTCGGCGCGGCGAAGATCTCAAAGGGAAAATAATCGCGACTTCGCAAGTCGGCGGACGAGCGGGAGAGATCGCCCGTATGGTAATCCGCAATATGGGTTTAGATCCTGATAAGGACGTGAACTACCTTGCTGTCGGTGGAACCATGTCCCGTCTGGCGGCTCTAAGCACCGGCAAAGTGCACGCGGCGCCGATCTCGCATACGGTTGTTCCAATCGCCGAGGATCGAGGCCTTAGAATTCTGCAGATCGAACCCATCCCGCTTATCGTCGATGCCCTTTGGACTTCACGGAAATTCGCCGAATGTGCTGCGCGGCTATGCTCAGGCAATAGCCACAATCGTGAGGGACCGCGACAAGTCCTTGGAGATTATGCGCAAGTACATGAGAACTTCAGACACGCGGGTGGTGCAAGGCGCTTACGAACGCTACAGAGAAGACTTGGACCGAGTACCGATACCCTCGGACAAGGCGATCAAGACGACACTGGAGATAAGCCGTCGAGTGGCTCCGAAGCTGGCCAGCATGGACATTGATCGGCATATGTATTTTGCTCCGGTACAGAAACTAGCGGCGGAAGGCTTCATCGATAAGTTGTACAAGTAGTCATAAAACACACGAGAGGGAGGCTTGATAACTATGGCGCGTATTCGTCATCTGGCAATCGTAACCGACAATCGAGAAAGGCTGGTCAATTTTTACACCACCGTTTTCGGCATGAAGGTAATCGATGGAGTTGGGCCGGCTATTTATTTGTCCGACGGCTATCTCAATTTGGCCATCATCCAAAAGCGCGGGAACTTCAAAGAAGGTCTCTATCACTTCGGTTTCGAAGTAGAGAATATCGAAGAGCTAAAACCGCTGTGCAAGGACCTGGGTGCGGCAAGCGAAATCCAGAAGCGACCGCCCAACCGGGAAGCAGAGTATCGAGTTCACGATCCCGACGGCACTCCCATCGATCTCTCACAACACGGCTGGCCGGTTTAATCTAATCTCATTATCGACCGGCGCTTTGCATTCAGAACTGAAGCAGTCGTCCGCCGGTCGGCTACATAGATTGACCATGTCATGAGCTCTGAATCGGTAATCCATCGGCCGGTGGTCATGGGCGTCCATGGCATGGTTGCCACTGGACACCCGTTGGCTTCGGCCGCAGCGCTGGACGTCTTGAAAGATGGGGGCAACGCTGTTGACGCGGCGCTTTGCGCCTCAGGGGTTCTTTCCGTCGTAAAGTCTTATCACTGCGGTTTAGGCGGCGACGTTTTCGGGATTTTCTATTCAGCGCGGCAGCGGCGCACGCTCGTTCTCAACGGCAGCGGACGCTCTCCGCGACTACTGCGGCGGGAGGCTTATTCAGGAATCATTCCGCATCGCGGCATTCTCGCCGCGACCACGCCCGGTACGGTCGGTGCGTGGTTTGAGGCGGCGTCCAAGCTGGGTAGCCGCGCGATCGGCGATCTGTTGAAACCTGCTATCGAATATGCGGACAACGGTTTTCCCGTCTTTCCTCATCTTGCCAAAGTGATTCGTTCCTCGTGCAAACCGCTTAGCGCCGATCCGGCGTGGGCTGCGATTTTTCTGCCGGACGGGAAAGCTCCCGATGTCGGCGATTTGCTGGTGCAAAAAGATCTGGCAGCGACTTTAAGAAGTATCGCAAGCGGCGGACGAGAGGCGTTTTACGCCGGCGACATAGCCAGATCAATCGTCCGGAAATCGGACGATTGCGGCGGATGCTTTAGCCGGCAAGATTTTGCCGAGCACCAGTCGAAGTGGGAGGAACCTCTTTCCGCGACCTACCGGGGATATCAAGTATTTGTGCCACCGCCGAATTCGTATGGCTTGCTACTTCTGCTGCAACTAAAGCATTTGGCAGATCATGATCTGACAGCATTGGGCCATAACACACGAGAATGTGTGGCGCTGCAGGTCAGAGTTAAGGAAGAAGCTTGGCGGGCGGGGCAATCATGGCTCGCCGATCCGGCTCGGTATCGACCCGACGAAATCACACAGTTTCTTGATGCTTTTCCACGAAAAAAAGAAGGCCGCGATTTAGCGGGCGGTCTGCAAGATCACGGAAAAAGTACGACGTACATTGCAACTGCGGACAGATTCGGCAATTGGGCTTCGCTCATACAAAGCGTGCACCAAAGCTTCGGCTGCGGTGTCGTCGTCGATGGCACCGGCATCGTCCTGAACAACCGTATGTCAGGTTTCAATCTGATCCCGGATCACCCGAACGAGCTTGCCCCGTCCAAGCTTCCCGCTCACACCCTGAGTCCGGCGCTTATTCTCAGGGACAATAAACCTGTTATTGCGATCGGCACGCCCGGTGGCTTGGGCCAGACACAGTTTCTCACGCAGACGCTATGTAATATTGTCGATTTCGGAATGAACCTTCAGGAGGCCATCGAAGCGCCTCGCTGGCAAAGTGAGAACACGGGTTGCGTGGAGTTAGAAAGCCGAATGCCCCGTGATGTCAGTGAGCGCTTGAACAGCGAAGGCTATAAAGTGACCGTTTGCGCTCCTTGGGAATTTGCCTTTGGCGGCGTGGAAGCCATTCGGCTGCATGACAGTGGCAAGGTATTTATGGCTGCGGCAGATCCAAGGCGGGATGGCTACGCGCTTGGATACTAGCCGCAGGGGGGGACCATACGTTCTTGAATTAGCTGTCGCGTTCCAGGGCCAGGCAATGAAACAAACAAGATCATGAACCAGAGATCCGAAAAGATTTCAGACGGCTGTATACTGCGCGACTCGTGCGGGAGTTTACCAACAGCCCTTCATTAGAAGAACACATCATTGTGCGAGCTCGAACTCAGGAGCTTGAACCGGCTTTTGACGGTACTCAACTGAGAAACTGAACGCTCACGGTTTTCAGAAGGCTTGCGATTAAGGAATTAAATGCCGAGGAGTTATCCGTGATCCGTCGCTTATCAACTCTCGCAATTGCCTTGCTTATTTTATATCCAGCGACCGTGACGGCGGCGCAAGAGCGGACAAGATTGGTGATAGGCTATTCCGCAATGCAGGCGCCGGTCGCTCCGCTTTGGGTCGCGCAAGAGCAGGGGTTTTTTACCAAGTATGGTATTCAGCCCGAACTTGTTTTTGTCAGAACTACTTCCGTTCATATCGCGGGGCTAATTTCCGGTCACATCGATCTTAGCTACGGCGGTGGATCTGGAATTCTACCGGTGGCCGGACACGGCATCGATTTGCGATTTATAGCCTCCTTCGGCAGCCGTCTGACGCATTTCTTAGTAACACGCCCTGAGATACAACAGCCGAAAGATCTGCAAAACAAGCGAATGGGTGTCGTGAGCGTGGGGGGAACTCAGTGGATTACGACAAAGCTGGGATTGGAATATCTCGAGGTTGACGAACAACGGGATAAAATTCGCATGCTTCCTATCGGCGACCAATCGATATTACGGGGAGCACTCGAAAGCGGTAATATCGACGCCGCTTTCTTCAACGGCGCTTTAGCCGAGGATCTCAGATCCAAGGGTTTCCGCATCCTGACGGATCTGCATTCAGCCAACATCAAGACATTGAGCTCAGGCGTCATCGTTAAAGGAACTTCTCTCCAGAAAGAACGCACTCTCACGACGAACTTGCTTCAAGCGGTTATCGAAGGGCTGGCATTTGTCAAATCGCCAACCCAAAAACCGAAGGTGATCAGAACCTTGATGGAAAGACTAAAAATCACGGATATGGCGATTGCGGAACAGGGATACCGATACTTGCAAAGGGATCTCGATATTGGTCTTTATCCTGCGGTTGAGGGATTGAAAAATTTGCAACGTTTTATGCGAACGTATAATCCTCGCGTTGCCGAAGTGAACGCGACTGATCTTGTGGATGACAGCGTGGTTAAGGGTCTGATCGACAATGGATTTGTCGAAAAAATATTTCGTAGCTATGGGCTGAAGTACTAAAGAGTAATCTCCGGATGTCGTTGGTAACTCGAACCACTGCGCTCGGGCATCGACGCTCTCTGAATAGAGTTCCTCTTAAAAATCAAAAAAGTGAAAGAAGGATCACAAACATGAACGCATTTCCAATCATAGATGCCGATGGGCATGTCACCGAAACGTTGGGTAGCCTCAAGAAGTACTTGAAAGAAGAGTATCGCAGTCGACCCCTGATGACGTCTGAGGCATGGGATCGGTCTTTTAGTGGTACGTTAGGTAAGCGCAATGAAGATCCGAAAGTACAATTGGCAGATATGGACCTGGATGGAATCGATATCCAGGTAGTTTTTCCGACTCATCTTTCACTCAATGCCGAACGAGAAACAGATGTCGCGGTCGATATTGCGCGTGCCTACAATGATTGGCTTGCGACGTTCTGCGCTCACGATCCAGATCGGCTCAAGGGCGTGGCAATGGTTGCCTTACAGGATATCAACGCCGCCATTCGAGAGGTACGGCGCGCCAGTGAGGAGCTTGGATTGGTCGGCGTCATGATGCCGACCAATGTGCGAGACCAGGACATCGGCAAGCGCGAGTTTTGGCCGTTTTACGAAGCAGTGGAACAACTAGGCATCGGGTTAGCGTTACATGGCGGCATCCGCGCAGCCGAGCGCATGACCGGGCGTTTCGATAGCTTCATATCCGTGCACAGTTTAGCTTTTCCGTTCGAATGCATGGCGGCGATTACGGGCCTTATCTTTGCCGGCGTGCCTGAAAAATTTCCCAAGCTTCGTATTGCTGCCCTTGAGGCTTGCTGCGGGTGGGTTCCTTTTTTGATGGACCGTCTGGACGAAGAGTTTGAGAAGCGGTCCAAGGAAGCGCCGCTGTTGAAACGAAAGCCGAGCGAATATATGGCCGGGGAAAACTTTTTTTATGCTTTTGAACTGGAGGAATCAACTGTTCCCTATGTCATCGAGCGAATAGGCCCGGAAAAGCTCCTTTACTCGTCTGACTATCCACACTGGGATACTTCCTGGCCGAATACGGTGAAGATGTTTCAGGAGCGCCAAGATATCTCAGATGAGCATAAACGTCAGATCGCATGGGACAATCCGCAACGGTTTTACGGTTTCAAAGCGGTTGTGAACGGACTTCAAGGTGTAATCAATCGTTGATCGTTATACCAAGTTGATCGGCGCCAGGGATGGAATCAATAACATGAGGATTGGATAAACGTGGACTGGAGGATTTAAAAGCAGCTGATAAGCGTAGGGGAAATCCGGTATCGACTAGTTTGTTCAGCGCAATGTCTCGCTGACACTCTTGTCAGCCACTGCGGATTTTGGAGGGACGATGATCTATAAAATGGCTCATTGGATAGGTATTAGTCTCGCTCTTGTGGTTTTCTCTACGCTGCCCCTTCAGGCCAAGGACATCGTGATCGCAACATCGTCGATGACCCTCACCAGCATTCCCTATCTTGTCGCCATCGAAAAAAAGTTTTTCGACAAGGAGGGGCTCACTGCGCAGTATGTCGTCATGCGTTCGGACCTTGCCGTGAATGGTTTGATTACCGGCGATGTTGACTACAACCAAAGTGTGTCGAGCGTACTGCGTGCCGGCGCCGCTGGCGCTCCCGTAATAACCGTCGCCGGGATTTACAATCGAACTTTCTTCGACTTAGTTGCCCGGCGCGACATCAAATCGCTTGCCGAATTGAAAGGGAAGACGGTAGGAATCAGCCGTTACGGCGCCTCCACCGAGTATGCGCTGCGATTCGGGCTCAAGGCCAACGGCATAGAGCCCGATAAGGAGATCAAGATTTTAGCAGTGGGTGGAGATGCCGCCAGAATAGCGGGACTTCAGAACGGGACGCTGGCGGCCATCGTGTCTCAGGTGCCGGCCAATTTCTTTGCCCATAAAGCCGGCGGGCATACGCTTCTGTCTTTGGGCGAGTATCTCGAAACCCTGCTTGCTGGTGTGGGTGTCAGCCGCAAAAAAGTGGAACAAAATCGCGACGAGGTAAAACGAGTTGTTCGCGCGCTCTCTCGCTCGCTGGACTTCATGCACGCGCAGCCGGCTGACACGAAAAGCCTCATCGGAAAAAGACTCGGAACATCGGAGACAGCGATTGTCGATCACATCTATGCTCTTGTGACGAAGTACGCCACCCGTAACGGCATCCCCTCGCAAAAAGCTATTGAGAACACGCTTTTGGGGACACCCTTCGAAGGCAAACTGACTAATTTCGAGAAGCTATTCGATTTCTCTATGGCCCGCGAAGTCGCAGAAGGAAAGTAGATCATATCGAATGCTCGCCAACTTTCGGTGTAAGGAGAAAAAGCGTATGAGCAGCGAGAGTTCAAAACCGCAAAGGCAAGAGATTCTGAAGGAACTGAAGTCCTCCCTAAAGGAAACGGATCTTGTGGTGGCAGCGCTGGCGGGCACGACGGCGGACAGCTATCAGATTATTGATCGTCCTGGAAATCTCTATTTGGTCGGCATGGGTATGGTGAGTCAGGTAGCATTCGGCCTGGCGACGGCGTTGCCGAATTGCAGGGTGTTCGCGCTGGACACCGATGGCAGCATGTTACTGGCCCCGAGCATCCTGCCGGTGATTGGCAGCTATAAGCCAAAGAATCTGTATATGATCGTGTTTGACAACGAACAGCTATTCGGTAGCCGCGGCGGACCGAAAAGCCAGACTGCAACCGGCACCGATATCGCTGCCATCGCGAAAGCCTCGGCAATCGAAAATGTCCGGACGCTTCGCAACCAGGATTCTCTCGGTGCCGAGGTCGCGCGATTCCTGTCTGTCCAAGGGCCTTCCGTTCTAGTTGCCAAAATTCAAGCGCTGGGACGAGGGGCGGGACCGAAAATGGATGGGCAGGAGAACAAGTATAAATTGATCCGTCATATAGAAAAAATTGCCAATATTGAAATCCTCGGTGCTCCAAAACCATAGATAAAGCTTCGATAAACTTGGCCTTTGAACAGTTCGAGGAGAACCCGATGAAAGCTGAAGCAGCCAAAGCGGCCCATGACGCCATCATCAAAGCTGGTATTAATTTCGTAGCCTGTTTACCGGACTCCGCGTTTCAGGAGCTTTACCTGCCCTTGTCGGATGATCCGAGACTAACTTACAGGCAAGTCGCTAGTGAAAACGATGGTGTCGGGATATGCATGGGCGCTTGGCTGGGTGGTCTCAAGCCCGCGTTGCTCGTCGAAAACACCGGCTTTACGTTGGGCACGTACGCCCTTCTGCGCGGCCCAATAGCTTTTGGTATTCCAGTCATACTCTTGATCAGTCATCGCGGCGAGCTCGGCGACGAGCGCTGGTTTTCCGTGCCGTTCGGTTGGGGCACCAAACCGTTACTCGATAGTATGCGCATCACCCATCGTTCCGTTGAGAAAACCGAAGATGTGCAGGAAGCGATCCTGAGCGCTGCCAAATCCATGAATTCGCTTCAGGCACCGGTGGCGGTCCTGTTTGCCGGCGCGCTTCTGTTTTGAAGCTTCGAACCATGATCAGTAAAGGAGCAGAGACATGAAATTTGCCTTGCTGCTGCTATGCATTCTCTGCTTTCCAATTCGAGGGGTGGCTGCCGACGCGATCAGGATCGCGTATCCCTCTACTAGTTTCACGACTGTGCCGATTGTCGCTGCGATAAAGCACGGCCATTTCCAACAGGAGGGGATACGGGCCGAGCTGATCTTCATGCGGCCCAACATCAGCGTTACCGCTCTGGTTAACGGGCAAGTAGAATTTGCTACGGTTCATGGTTCTGTGGTCAGAGCTGCGGCGCGAGGTTTGCCGGTGAAAAGCCTTATGGTGATCGCCGATCGGCCGGCGTATTTCTTGGTCACAAGAGCCATGGTGCAATCCATCCCGGCATTGAAAGGCAAAACAATCGGCATTGCCTCTCTGGGAGGTTCCGTTCACTTGATGACGAAGGAGCTTTTCGCTCAGAGCGGTCTTGATCCAGACAGAGATGTCTCTATGGTCGTAACTGGTGACCATAACACGAGCATTCTGGCGATGCAGGCAGGCAACGTCGACGCCATCGTCATCGCCGTGCCCTGGCAAACAGTTGCCGCGAAGGCCGGCTTTCACAACCTCACTTATTTGGGCGATGCTCTGAGATTGCCGATGGCCGGACTCGGCGCCGCTGACGAGAGTATGAAAAAACGGCCGGATCTTTTGAAGCGGGCTGTTAAGTCAACACTTCGGGCGATCGATTTTGTTCGGGACCGAAGTAACAAAAGTGAAGTGCTCGCATTGATGGGAGACTGGTTCAAGATCAGTGACGATCTCGCGCAGAACGCCTATGACCAAATGGTCCAAGCCTATCCAGCCAACGGCATGGTCTCAGACCAAGCTTTGGAAAAGGATCTCGAAATCGCGAGGCAAACTGGAGCTATAAAAGGTCGCGTTCCGCTATCTCGCATCGTTGACTTTCAATTCGTCAGAGAAGCCCGTCAGGAATTATCTGGTGAGAAACAATAAACGTTATGCCCTCAGGGCTTGCCGCATTACACGAGGTTAGGCCCAGGATCAAGATTCGTGGCGAAAGATAACGAACATCAAGGACGCGTAGCAGTGATCACCGGAGGAAGCGGCGGCATCGGCACCGGGATAGGGCGGCGTCTGCAATCCGAGGGAGTAACCGTGCACGTGCTAGACCTGAGTGACGACCCCGATCCTGGCGCCGCCGGAGCCATACATTTTCACTCGGTGGATATCGGTAACGAGGCTCAAGTCGACAGTGCCTTCGACCGCATTCAGTCGTTTTCTAAGAGACTGGATTACCTGGTTTGCTGCGCGGCAATCTTTCGACCGCAGCCCTTCCTCGAACTCGAAGCAGAGAACTGGCAGCAAACTCTGCAAACCAACCTTACGGGTTCGTTTCTCGCTTGCCGGGCGGCGCTTCGCTGCATGCGCCCCAGAAAATTCGGTCGTATCGTATTATTCTCTTCGATGATTGCGAGAACCGGGAGCGTCAAGGGGGCGCACTACGCGGCGTCAAAGGGTGGCATACTAGGTCTTGCGCGAACCGTAGCGATAGAGGCGGCGGCCGACAACATTCGGGTGAACACAATCTCTCCAGGAATCACCGATACACCACAACCACGCGCTTTTTTATCAGATGCCGACTTGACGCAGAGACGGGCGCGCATTCCACTGGGACGAATCGGGGCTGTCGAAGATATGGTTGAGGCTTGCATGTTTCTCCTGAGCGAACAGAGTTCCTACCTTATTGGACAGGATCTGCGTGTTAATGGGGGAGCGTCTCTGTGGTGACTCCGACAGACAGCCGGGTCACTATTATCACCGGCGCGGGCAGTGGCATCGGCAAAGCAACCGCGTTGAGGTTGGCACATGCTGGGTGCATCATTTGTGCCTGTGACATCAATGAAGAGGGGCTCAGGGAAACAGCAAAAGCGATCCAATCGAGCGGGCGTACGTGTTTTACTGGCCGGATTGATGTCCGCGACCGCGAGTCTGTCGAAAGCTGGTGTTCAGAAGTTGCCGACAGGTTCGGAAAAATTGATTGCCTTTTCAGCAATGCTGGACTGAATGCACGGTCAGCTTTTGATGAGATGACTCTTACGCAATGGAATCTAGTTATAGATACTCACGTTACCGGCGCATTTAATTTCTGTCAGCCCGTTTTACGTCACATGGTCGAGCGCAGGAGTGGCGCGATCGTTATCACATCTTCCGATTTTGCCGTAGTCGGTGTCCCTAATGCAGCGAATTATTGCGCGGCCAAGACGGCGCTCTATTCGCTAACAAAATCTCTCGCGCTCGAGTTCGCATCCTATGGAATTCGAGTAAACGCGATTGGTCCGGGTCCCATTGATACACCGTTGCTTCGCTCCGGCCGCACACAGGAACAGTATGAAAGCGCTCGTCGTAATTTCGAGAGCCGGCTGCCGATCAAGCGCCTTGGGCAACCGGAAGAAGTTGCTGCCGTCGTTGAATTTCTGCTGAGTTCTGGCGCCGCCTACATCACCGGGCAACTTGTTCAGCCGAACGGCGGTCAAGTTATCTGGTAAGACTTGTCTTCAAGATTTGCGTAGATCCTTGACAGAAGAAGCAGTTGGTTGCTAGGGGATTGTTAAACGAATCAAGCAGAATCTGAGAGGAACCGGGTTTATGATGTCATATCCTTACGACGATGGGCGATTGATACTGGCGTTACAGATCGATCATTCCCGGGTTGCGGGATATCTCGCCGCGCACTGGGGTAACAAAGAATTTGCCAAGCCTGAACCTTACGCGTCCGTGGTTCTAGCGGCGCAGGAACACGATAGCGGTTGGTGGGAATGGGAAATGTGCCCATCGACTCTCAATGACAAGGGTTATCCGCTTGATTATCACGATGGGAGCCTTAAATATCTGGGGCAGCTTCGGCTCGACTTTTATAAGAATGCGGTAGACCGCGTCCGGCAACGCGATAGTTATGCAGCTATGTTAATGGCGATGCATGGCGTCGCGCTCATGAACGGCGGCTACGGCAAATACGCTTATCCTCCTGACCGTACCTCGGACCCGCGGGTGAAGGCCTACGTCGAACATCAGGAAGAACTGCGGCTCAAGTTGCTCGATGATCTGCGCAAATCGGATCAGTTCAAGGCTTTCAGCTCTGAGGATCAGGTGTGGACGAATTACGAATACATGGAGGTGTTCGACCAGCTGGCGCAATTCCTATGTAATCGTTATCCATTGACCAGTGAGGCGCGCAAGCTTGGGCCGACTAAAACGCTAAATGATGTGGACGTACCGGTAAGACCGGGCATGAGGCCGGTAAAAGTAAGTCTCGATACCATTGCTGCTAATCGCGCACTTGTTAAACCGTATCCTTTCGACCTCGATCCTTTAAGTGTTTCTTTTTCGGCGCGGCTAATACCCAATCGCGCTTATAAGAATCCGGAAGATTTTCTTGAGGAATTTTACCGCGCAGAGCGTCTTACGATCACGCATACCTTAGCGTCCGCATAATTGCTTCTATATCCATACAGCGACAACCATGAAGCCAGCTTCATTCGACTATTATTCTCCGGAATCACTAACGGAGGCTTTACAGCTACTGGAGCAGCACCGCGATGCGGCAAGGCCGCTTGCTGGTGGACAAAGCCTGGTTCCGATGATGAATTTTCGTTTGGCTCGCCCGGCGCTTTTGATCGATTTGAATAATCTTCGTGAGCTCAGTTTCCTCAACGTTGTAGATGGCGAATTGCGTATAGGTGCCATGACCAGACAGCGTGCCTTGGAGCGATCGGCAGTGGTGGCCACGGGTTGGCCACTCTTGCAAGAAGCAGCTCGGCACATTGGCCACATCCACATCCGTAATCGCGGCACCATAGGGGGAAGTATCGCTCACGCTTATCCGTCCGCGGAACTCCCTCTGGCAATGATGGCGCTGGACGCATCCTTCCTGTTGCGTAGCATGCAGGGAGAAAGAATTGTTCCCGCCAGGGATTTTTTCGTCGATATAATGACAACCATCCTGGAGCCGAGCGAGCTTTTAGTCGAGATACGCGTGCCTCAGGCAAAATCACGAACTGGTTGGGGCTTTCAAGAAGTCAGTAGACGCCACGGAGACTTTGCGTTAGCAGCCGTGGCGAGCGTAATCTCGCTTCGAGAGGATCGAAACGACCGGACAATGTTTTCGGATATCGCCGCTACAGCCGCGGCGGAACTCGATACGGAATCCGATATTCACGCAAGCTCTGAATATAGACGGGAAGTAAGTCAGGTGCTGGCGCGCCGCGTTTTGGAAGAGGCAGCAGCTCGGGCTGCAATTTAAATGTAACACCTGAAACGGAGGCGGAAGAGAAGCAAAAATGAGCAAGCGTGAAATCAACGTTACTATCAACGGCCGTCAGTACCGAGGCGATGTCGAGCCTCGAAAACTTCTGACTGATTTCCTACGGGACGATCTTGGTCTTACCGGTACCCATGTCGGCTGCGAACACGGCGTTTGCGGGGCATGCACTGTTCTTTTGGATAATCAACCAGTGCGCGCCTGTCTGATGTTCGCGGTGCAAGTAAACGGCGCCGAATTGAAGACAATCGAGGGGTTGGCTCCCACTCCGACCGCGCTCCATCCGCTGCAGGAAAAATTTTGGGAGCATCACGGCCTGCAGTGCGGTTTTTGCACTCCGGGAATTTTGCTGACCGC
>JAJONK010000471.1 GCA_021323355.1 Deltaproteobacteria bacterium | reverse complement strand
ATCTGCGAAGTCGATTCTTCCAGAGTTAAGCGGTAACCGTCGCCGAGCGCGCGTTGAAGTCTCGGCAACAGCTGTTTGCCCAGTTCGCCGATTTCATCGACACCGCGGGTGAAGCTTCTTAAAGTCGGAATCTCCCGGGTGATATCGGGTGATTGCTGGTAGCGCCGAAGCGTTCCTTCCAAAGCCGCCAAGGTCAATTTGCCGCAGCGCAGCGCGCGCTGCAAATGATTTTTGTTCATCCTGCCGATGAGACTTTTCTTGCCGACCAACAGCCCTGCCTGGGGGCCGCCGAGAATCTTATCGCCGCTGAAAGTGACCACATCGGCACCGGCATCGATGCGCTCGGCAACGAGCGGTTCTTTCGGCAACCCGTAGCGGCTGAGATCGATGAGCGCGCCGCTGCCCAGATCTTCCATCACCGGGACGTTGTGTTCCTTACCGATGGCGACGAGCTGTGCCAAATCAACTTCGGCGGTAAATCCGACGACCTTATAGTTGCTGGTATGCACTTTTAGCAGCAGAGCCGTCTTTTCATTGATGGCTCGCTCGTAGTCTTCCGGGTGCGTGCGATTGGTGCTGCCGACTTCTTTTAAGATCGCGTTGCTTTTAGCCATGATCTCCGGAATCCGAAACGCGCCGCCAATTTCGATCAGCTCACCGCGCGAAACGATGACTTCCCGGCCTTCGGCGAGACTATTCAAAGCGAGCAGCACCGCAGCGGCATTGTTGTTGACCACCGTCGCCGCTTCGGCTCCAGTCAGCTCAATCAGTAACTTTTCAATGGTTTCTTCGCGCCGGCCGCGCTTTCCCGCGGTAAGATCGTATTCGAGATTCACCGGACAACCGGCCACGCCGAGAACCGCGTCTATGGCAGCCTGGGATAAGAGCGCCCGGCCGAGATTGGTATGCAGGATCGTGCCCGTGGCGTTCACCACTCGAACAAGACCCGGTTGGCTCTCCGCTGCGATTTGCGCTTCAACTCGCGCGGCGATCGCGTCGTCTTTGACTGCGCCTCCGGCGGAGCTTTTACCTTGCCTGATTTCAATCCGGGCTTGATCGAGCGCGTCCCGGCATTTCTGAATGAGATAGTCGCGGTTGTATCGGGCCAGCAGCGCTTCGCAACGGGGATGCTTCAGGAGCCGGTCTACTGAGGGCAGCTCGCGGAGCAGGTGCGTCGCTTGTTCGGTCATGAGGGAATTCAAGTTCGCATAAGCCATGGTTGAATTCAACATGAGTCGCAGCGTGGTGGAACGAGATTTCGCAGCGGGAAATGTTTCCAATGATTGCCCGCGAGACGTAGATGTCTGCCTTTGGTTGATCTTTGAACCGCCCTCAGCTAAGCGGTTTCAATGCGCTTCGCGTTCCGTTTTCGTCAAGGAATGAAAGCGGCGATTCCGATCTGGATCGCCTTCGTGCCATCTTCTCTCGCCTGGGGCATTGCCGCGCAGGCGCACGGAATGAGATTCGCGGAAATTGTCCTGATGTCCGCCTGGGTCTACTCCGGTCCGGCGCAATTCGCCGTTTTAGGACCGCTGGCGGAGGGCAAGTCGTCAGTCCAGGTGCTGGTGGCAGGCTTTCTCATGAACTTGCGTTTTCTGCCCATGAGCGCGGCTCTGGCGCCATACTTTCACGGCGTCAACCGCCTCAGTTTGCTGCTTTCGTCCCATGTCGTTAGCGCCAGTAGTTTCATCGTGCCTTATCTGCAGTTTCAAAAGGAACGACAGGACGCTAGCGATTCGGGGTTCACTGAGTCCACAGACGGCTATGAAAATTTGGCCTTCTTTCTAGGCGTCGGCGCCAGCAGCTTTTTGGTTTGGGTTATCGGCAGCGCATTCGGATATGCCGTCGCGCTCGGCTTCCCGACAGGATTTGAAGAAGCGCTGAAGTTTATTCTGCCGGGCTATTTCGCAGGGCTGTTGGTGGTGGAAATGCGCGGCTGGGCAATGCCGGTCGTCTGCCTTGCTGCGTTGTTCTTGGCGGTGCCCGGCGCTCTCGCGAGCCCCGGCTGGGGTTGGTTGGTCACGGCGAGCCTTGTGGCAATTTTGGTCTGGGGGGCAGAACAGTGGAAATGTCGCGCATCGGCATTATCTTGATCATGGGATTCATGGCCTTCGCAGTGCGCGCCCTGCCGCAGCTGATTTTTGTCGGCCGGAGATTTCCCGAATCCTTGGACCGGCTGTTGCGCTATTTATCCTACGCTTTTATTTGCAGCATCGTCGGAGTGACGCTCTTTATGACGGGTGGAAAGTTTGAGTTGCACCTTGCTCCGTCGCGAGCCCTGGCATTGGCTCTGACGATTGCCGTTGCCTATATCACCAGAAGCGCAGTCAGCGGCATGCTTGCTGGTATGTTGCTTGTGCTGACTCTCTCGTGGCTTCGCTGAAGGGACTGCGGATATCCTGAAAAAATTTTTCGAGACGACGCCTCAGCTTCGGGATAGGATCATTTTTTTAATACTACGACGCTAACTGTTGCCGCGCCCCCGCACCGTTGCGATGAGAGTGCCATAGAGCAGCAAGGGGACTGAAGTGCAAAGGATCATCGCCAAGACAATATCTCCGGTGCCGGAGATCAATTTCGCTGCAATTAGCGGCGCTATCACTCCTGCGGTGTAGTGCAGCGCCATGATAATGCCGCTGGCGGTACCGGCGCTGGCCGGCGGCGAGGCTTCTTGCGCCAAGGCAACCACCAAGGCAGGCACCGAAGCCTTGAGCATGCCAAACACAAGCATACCGAGGGCGAGTCCAAGGAGCGATTGCAACCAAAAGTAAACTACGAACGCCGCCACCGCCGCCGGAAACGAACTCAGCACGATTACCTGGCGCCGGCCCAACTTGTCCGATAAAGCGCCCAAGCAGAACGAGCCCAGCATGTTTGCCAGGCTCAGCACGCCCATGACCCAACCGGTTTCTTTTAGTGTGAGCGCTTTATCGCTTCGCAGCAACGTAGGGCTCCAGGCCGCCGAGCTCCAGAAAACCGATCCGCCAATGAATTCGGCCAAGGCGAGAATCAAAAGGGGCAGCGAGAGAGCGCCTCTGAAAGATCCGCCGCGGACCGCGGATTTAATCGAGCGGATATTTCGGATCCAATATAGCTGCAGCAACATGATCACTGCG
>JAJONK010000470.1 GCA_021323355.1 Deltaproteobacteria bacterium | reverse complement strand
CGCTCGCCACGCCGATGGTTACCGGGCAGCGTAAGAAATATCTGCCGCATGCGCCGCCGAGCACCCTTATCATGGGTGTTCAATTGGCCGAACCGGAGATGCTGATCGAAATCGAGCGGTAGCCGTAATTTCTGAAAAAAAGTAACCACCATGTCAGAGGTCGTTGCTAGATTGTGTGGTTGCACTCTTTCTTGTTGACGTTCAGGACGCTGCTGGCGTCAGCTTTTTACTTTCAGAGATGGAGCGAGCCCGGTCGTCGTATCGCCTAAAACCTCTCCATGAGCGATACCCAGCGTTTTGATCCAGCGCTGCTGTCCCAAGGTAAGCGCGACAAAAAAGCCCAGCTCAACCAACTCTTCGGTGGTAAAGTGCTGGTGCAACTTCTGCCAAAGTGCGCTGTCAGCGATTCCTGAGTTCCAGATAATCGCGCTGGTATAGGTCAGCGCGACCTTTTCCCGTTCGGAAAACTTTTCCGAATCGGCAAAATTCAGCAGCTCATCAATCTTGTCCTCGGTCAGACCCTTCCGTCCAGCCTGGACGGACCGCTGGACTCCTCAGTATTCACAGTCGATGGACTTTGAAACATAAACACGGCAGAGCTCCTTGAGAGCATGGTCGCAAACGCCCTGCCGGTAGGTCAGTTCCCATGCTTGCGAGAACGCCCGAATGACACTTGGGTTATTGGCGCGAATCGCTTGACTCTCAGGCCGGGGCGTACCTTCTTTGCGCGCCAGTTCGAGGTAACCCAAGATTTCCGGGTCCGTGATAGACGCCGGATCGGCATAGGGAATGTGCGGCATTGGCAGTACCTCCTTCGGTCAGCCCTGCTCGGCTGCATCAATTGAAGCCGTAGAACTTCTTTGGATTCGTCTCGAGGATTTTGCTGACCACCCCAGGTGCAATACGTTTATCATTGCGCAGCAGATGAATGGCGTTGAGCTCGGTCGAGGGATCATGGTGACCGTAGTCGGTGCCGATCATCAGACAATCCTCGCCCGCATGGCTCAAGACGTAAGGCAGATCATCAGTGTTTTCGCACGCCACCCACAGGTTGTTTGCCGCGAGCGGGTCGGCTGGAAACGGCCTCCCCTGACGCCGGAAGCGATCGGCTAGATCGTTGAGAACGTAGGGCACCCATTGGGCGCTGACCTCGACAAAGCCCCAGCGAACCTTCGGAAACTTTTTCGGAATTTCTTTCTCAAGCAAGGTATGGAAAGCGCCGACTACAGCCAATTTGAATTTAGTAAAGCTTGTATCCTCGGCAAAGAAGTCATGATGGATAAAACTGCCGTTGGCCGAATGAATGCAGACGGGAAGATCGAGTTCGGCCGCCATTTCCCAGAGCGGGTAGAAATACGGACCGCCGAGCGCCCGCTCGCATTCCAGGCCGCGCATGAAGATGCCGCAGGCGCCGTTTTTCTTGGACCATTCGAGTTCCTGTCGTACCGCGGCGGGCGTTTTTTCCAGCAAACGCAGGGGCGGCTTGGCCACCCAGCGCAATCGCCCGTGGCCCTGACGCCAAAGCTCGCCCATCCAACGATTATAAGATTTGCACAGAGCACGCTCGCGTTCGGCATCCTGCAGAACCGGCCGGAGAAACAGCGTCGGATAAAGCACCTGCGTTTCGATACCGAGCTCATCCATATGCGCGAGCCGCGCCTGGACGCTGAGCATTTCACGCGATTCCTTTGACGTATCCGTGCCCACATTGCGGTCCTTGCCGAATGCGCGGTTCTCGATCACCCAGAATTCGGGGACGGCGATTCCTTCATTACTGAGAAGTTTCTCGCCGAAGGTTTGAGTCATGAGTTGCGGAGTGTAACGTCTTTCATCATTCTCCAGGTAGCTCCATGTCTGCACCGTCTCGATCACATGTGCATCTGCGTCAATCGCTCCCATCGGCGTTCTCCCCCTAATCACTTAAGATCGGTCTGCCGTATCATCCGAAAGCATACAACCTGGGCATGTCTTAACATGATCGGCTTGGAGCGAGCAATTCATAGAGAGAGCCGTTCGTCTTTATAGCTGGATCTCACGCAGCAAGTTTAGACGGTCCGGCCTGTTTGAGCGGCTCACCCATAGCTAGCGCCCGATGGTTTTCGTGTATCGATCGAGACTAGTTGCAAGCGATCGAGACGGATGCAAATAATCATCCGTCACCGATGGGATGGAAGAGGGACCCCTGGGAACGCGAGCACTCAGGCCGCTACGAAGAGACCGGGAGATTATTATGGATTGGACTCGACGCGAATTCGTCGCCAACATTGGCGCCTTGGCAATCAGCGCAACACTGCCGCTTGGCCGGGCGCTCGCACAGAGCGCCTCCGGCGCCGATGGCCGCGACCGGGTGCTGTTGTGTAACGAGGATTCCAATACGCTGTCGGTGATCGATCCGAACACCAATACGGTCGCCGGCACGATCAATCTGACATCTTTTGATGAGGATCCGCGACCGCCGTTTCGTCTGGTGACCGGTGGCGTGACACCGAGCCACGCCAGCATGATCACCAAACCGCTGTACCATGGCGCCATCAACATTCACGGCGCTGCTCCCTCGCCGGATAACAAGCTGCTGGCCTGCACCGGTCGAGGAACCAGCAACGTTTATCTCATTGATCTCGAGACCATGAAGGTGATCGGCAACACGCCGAATCCACAGGCAAGCAATCAAACCAATGCCGAACGGATCACCACCGGCGTGCTGGTGGGCCGCGAACCGCATGAACCCACCTTCAGCCGCAATGGTAAAGAGCTCTGGGTTACGGTTCGCGGCGAGAATCGCATCGCGGTGCTCGATACCGCGGCAGCGATTGACGAGTCTCGCGCCGGCGCTTCGCGCGCGGTGCGCCAGTATGTGGATTGTATCAATGGACCGGCACAGGTCTGGTTCTCTGCCGATGGAACGCTTGCGTTCGTAATCTCGCAAAAGGCTTCGCAACTAGAGGAGATCCATTCGGCTTCACGCCGTTTCAAAAAACCGTGCCGGACGGCACCGAGCTTTGGCTTTCGCACAAGTTGGCCGATGCGGTTTCAGCCTGGTCGGTGGGTGCCGAACCGAAGGCGCTCGATACCATTTCTTTGGGAAAATTAGCCCGGCCCAATCACGTGGAGTTTGTCGAAAATAGCAGAGGCAAGGTCCGGGAGGCATAGCCGCAAGCCATATCGCCATCATCGACCGCTCAGCGGCGCCCGGCAGCCGTAAGGTCGTCGGCACGTTTTTTAGTCATGGACGCGAGGCGCACGGCTTGTGGACCAATCCCGAGAGCACATTGCTGTACATCGCGCACGAACAGGACGAACTACCCAACACACCGAATGCCGGACAGACGGCTTGCACTGCTTTCGACGTCAGTGATCCTTTCAAACCGCAATTCATCGCCCAGATACCTCTCGGCGACCTGGTTGTGCCGTCCGGCAAGCTGCGCAACAAGAAGAGCATCAATCTCGTCTATGTTCGTCCCGGGGCTCGCAGCCAAACCGCTTAGTGGAGAGAGCCATGGGTCGTTGGATCAAAAAACTTGCTTTTGTATGCGCCATGGTCGCGCTAATCGCGTGTTCCCAACCGGACCACTTCACGATGCAGCATCAACTTGCGGCAGTTTCCGCGGTACCGGAAATCCGGACGTGGATTTCTTGGCGATGATGATTCCGCATCATCAAGGAGCCGTGGAAATGGCGCGATTGGCGCTTATCCATGGCAAAGATCCTCTGACACGCCGCGTAGCGGAAGAGATCATAGCGTCGCAGACAGTTGAGATCGCGGCGATGCAGCAGCGGCTTGCGATTCTCCGTCGTGGCGAGGACCCCGATTCCGGCAACTTTCCGGCGCTCCACGGGACGCGCGGGGTCGGGCCATAATGAATGCGCGGTGGATCAATAGGGATATCAGAGTCAACTGCACTCATACTGCTAACGGATCTTTTGCTAAAGGTAGTATATTTAAGATCCAGGAGCAGAAACGAAGTTTGATGCTGGGAATTGATTGCTGGGGCCCCGGCTGACCCCTATAGACGACCCTGGCGGGAAGGAAAATGCATGAAGATTGTACTGCTCGCTTTGGCGATGTTGGTGGCCGCCTGCGCCAGCCCGCCGCCACCGACTCAAACGAGGGATAAGACCACGACAACGGCAAACCCAAGCAGCTTGAGTCGTGATACCACGGATTGCGAGCGTCAGGCTGCGCTGGCCGGCGCGGGTGAGAGAGCCAAAGCTTTTGAAAGCTGCATGAGAGCGAAAAGCCGGACGCCGCAGCGTTAAAAGCGGATAAAGATCCAACTGCGCGAGATTGCGCCGCCGAAGCCGGACTAGCGCAACACCTCTCGTTGTCTGAGATCCGCAATCTGCTGGCTGGACATGCCCAGTAATTCACCGAATACCGACTCGTTATCGTCGCCGGCGAAGCGCGCTTGCTCTTCACCCGTAAATTTCGCTTCGCTCGACCGCACTGACGGCCCGGTGCGCGTCACCCAACCCGTGGACTGATGAAACACCTCCCGCGCAGAGCCGCGCTCGCGCAGGTGCGGATCGCGATAGAGATCTTCCGCGGTTTGCACTACCCCGGCGGCTATGCCGTTGCGCTGCAA
>JAJONK010000469.1 GCA_021323355.1 Deltaproteobacteria bacterium | reverse complement strand
GCTGCGCCAACAATGAACGGGTTGCCAGCCGAGCAATCGTTTGGCGCGGGCGTTGGAGTATGCTCCCTTGCTGCCTGTCAGAGCGCGGGCTTTGTCGCCAATGCTCGGCATGATCCGCGGGTAAAGTTCGCAGAGCGGTTCGGCCACAGTGCTATCGTCGGCGACGATGAACAAGGTAGTGCCGCTCGGAATCGCGCGCTCGATTGCCAGCCGAAACGCGACAGCCAAATCGCGCGCATCAACGTAACTGTATGCATGGAAGCCGCTGGCTCGACGGCCTTGGTCTTTTTTCATTTGTTCGAGCTCGTCGGGACTCACCACACCGCTGGGGCGCAACATCACGGTCTCTAAACCTTTGCGGGTGTAAGAACTGGCGATAGTTTCGCCGATCTCTTTTGATAAACCGTAGACATCTTCAGGGCGCAGGGGATGACCTTCATCGATGGGAAGGTAATCAGGCATGAAGTGTTCGCCATAGCTCCAGCCGACGATAGCATTGCTGCTCGCGGAGATGACTCGTCTGACGCCGAGACGGAAGGCGGCGTGATGGACGTTGAATGTGCCGACGACGTTGGTTTGGTAGGTCACGCTGGTAGTGGCGATGTTAGGATTATGAATCGCCGCCAGGTGAATGACGGCTTCGGCGCCCGCCATGGCCTCAATCACCTGGCCGAGATCTTGGATGTCTCCGACTAAATACTTGACTATGCCGCGTTCCGGTCCGGGTGTGCGGTCGAACACGGTGACTTCGTAAGCGGGATTATTGAGCAGCTCGCGGACGACCCATTGGCCAACTTTGCCGGCCCCGCCGGTGATGAGAACTTTCATGATGCGGATTTGTCTACCTATGACGGCGCATTCAGCTACCGATTGGCATCGGAGAATTTACCGCGGAGGCGCAGAGGGCGCGGAGAAAAGGTTTTTAGAGAAGAACTCTGTATGCATTCTATGCTCTGCTTTGAAGTTGTATTTTGATTTATCACTTCGGAGGCTCGCATTTACTAATCCATCACAACCCGTAAAGTGCCCGGGCGTTGTCACTGACTATCTTGTTAGCGATCGAGCCGCTTAACCGGGTGTCGGTCAACACACCACGCAGCGCCAGGAGCTCGGTGGCGCTATCGGCATGGCCGTAATCGGTACCAACCACCAGATTGTCTTCTCCGGCATGACCAATGATGTATGGAAGATCATCGCTGGTCTCGCAGCCGACATAGAAGCGGCTCTCGCGCAGCAAGTCTTTCTTATTCAATTCTCTGCCCTGAAGGTGGTAGCGCTTGGCTAGATCGGTTAGCACGTAGGGGAGCCACTGCGCGCTGACTTCGAGAAAGGCCACCTTCAGTCTTGGAAAACGTTCGGGGATTCCGTCCATGATCATGTTGTGAAACGCGCCCACCAGTACCAGCTTGAACTTCGAAAAACCGATGGTTTCGTATTTGAAGTAGTTGAACAAGATCGGACTTCCGGTAGCGGAGTGAATGCAAATGGGCAAGTCCAATCGGCTGGCCGCCTCGTAGAGCCGAAAAAAATAAGAATCGCTCAGCAGCAGATCGCATTCCGATCCGCGCAGAAAAATGCCGACCGCGCCGTTCTCCTTGGAGAACTTTGCTTCGTCATAAACTTTGTCCATGCTGAGAAGCGGCAACACCGCCACCCAGCGCAGCCGATCTTTTGCCTGCCGCCAAATATCCGCCATCCAGCGGTTATAGCTGCGGCATAGCGCGAGATCGATTTCCGGGCGAGGCGTGAGCGGAATAATGAAGATCGTCGGAAAAATGACTTGGATGTCGACGCCGAGCTCGTCGATGTGCTTGAGACGGGCGGTGACATCGCGCAATTCCCGCGAAGCCATCGGCGTGTTCTTGCCGACATTGCGCGATTTCAGCCGCAGCGTGCCGTCGACCAACCAATACTCGTCATCCGAGGAACCATCGTTGGGACCGACGACCTGGGGTCTAAACTTGCGCTCAGGGCCTTCCATATATTCCCAAGTTTTTTCCGTTTCAAGGACGTGGGCATCGGCATCGATCTTGAGCATGATCAAACCTCGGGCTTAAGTTGTCTTACTGATCGGTTTTGATTTAATGCTTGGTTCATAACACCCGTTGGCGCGGCGCGTCAACGAAGATGGTTGACACCGCTTGACTCTGTGATAGGTAGCATTTTTCACGACCTGACAGTGATGTCCTCAATTGAAGATCACCAAGGCAGGCAATCACCAAGGCAGGCAATGCGACGATTCGATTTAGTAGAACCAACCACTCTCGAAGAAGCTTGCGGTCTCATCGCCAACAATGACGATGCCAAAGCTATCGCCGGTGGTACGGCGCTTTTGACTCTGATCAAACATGGCATCTTCGTTCCCAAAACCCTTGTCAATTTGAAAAAAATCCAAGCCGCGAGCGACATCAGCTACGGCGCACAAACCGGGCTGCGTATCGGCGCGCTGACGACAATCTATGATATCGAAGCGTCGCCCCTAGTAAGACAACACTATGCGGTGCTCGCTGAAGCGTGCCATGTAGTTGCGAACATTCGCATTCGCAACATGGCTACCATAGGCGGCAATCTGGCGCACGGCGACTATCAATCCGACCCGCCCACGGTTCTGGTGGCGCTGGAGGCCGTCGTGGAACTTTTGAGTCGTACAGGAATGCGCCGGATGAAATTATCCGACTTCTTGAAAGGCAGTTACGAGACCGCGATCGAGCCGGGAGAATTGGTGTCAGCATTGATCCTTCCGCCGGCCGATCATCTCCGCGGCACCTATACTAAATTTACCGCCGGCTCCTCGGAAGAGCGGCCCTGCGTCGGAATTGCCGCATTAGCGAGCATGGACGAGGGCGTTTGCGTGGAGCTTCGTTTGGCAGTCGGCGCGGTCTCACCCAAACCGGTGCGCCTGCAAAGCGGCGAATCGATGGCGCGCGGAGAGCGGCTTACACAGGAGTTAATCGAGCGCATCGCCCAGAATGCCGGACGTAACGTTGATCCGATCGACGATTTGCGTGGGACCGCCGATTACAAGCGCCACCTGGTTCATGTGCTAACTCGCCGGGCGCTAAGCGCTCTGGCGGGAGTCTAAGAAGGAACCGAAGAATGTCTCTGGTCGGTACAGATGTCGCAATGGTAGGAGGGCTGGCCAAGATCACCGGAGCGGTGAATTACGCACCTGATCTCGTACTGCCGCGCATGCTCTATGCCAAGGCGCTGCGCAGCCCGTATCCGCACGCAAAGCTTTTGCGGGTGGACGCGAGCAAGGCGGAAAAATATCCCGGCGTCGTTGCTGTCGTCACTCACGAGGATTTAACCGGTTTAAATCCGTATTTCGGACCGGTGGTCGACGATCAACCCGTAGTGGCTACGGATCGTGTGCGCCATGTCGGTGAAGTGGTCGCGCTCATAGCTGCGCAGAGCCGCGAGATTGCTGAAGAGGCGCTGGATTTGATCGAGGTAGACTACCAAGAATTGCCGGCAGTATTCGATCTTCTCGAAGCCGCCAAGCCTGGCGCGCCGGTGCTGCACGAGCAGCGCAATGAGACCAACGCAGGCGTGCACCGCGAGGAATTCAATTTCGAGTTGGGCGGCAACGTGTGCAGCGTGTTCCGAGTCGCCGACGGCGACATCCAAAAAGGGTTTCAAGAAGCCGAAGAGATCTTTGAAAATACTTATACCTTACCACCGGTGCAGCACGGTCATATAGAACCCCATGCGGCTACCGCCTATTGGGAGCCGGGCGGCAAATTGGTGGTTCACTCCGCCTCGCAAAATCCCTCCGGCGTGCAGGAGCAGCTGGCACATATTTTCAAATTGCCGGAAAACCGGGTGCGGGTGATCGTTCCACTTCTTGGCGGCGGCTATGGCGGCAAGACCCATGCGCGGCTGGAGCCTGCTCTGGCGCTGCTCGCGCGCAAGGCACGACGGCCGGTGCAGTGGGTCTTGACCCGGGACGAAGTCTTTCTTACCGGCAGGCGCTATGGCGCGCTGGTGAAAATCAAAACCGGGGTGAAACGGGACGGTGCCATTGTCGCGCGTGAGGTCGAGGTCTTTTATGAAATCGGCGCTTATGCGCTGAACGGGCCGGTCAACGCCAAAACCGGCTGTTATGTATCGAGCGGCCCCTACAATATTCCCAACCGAAGGCTGTCGACATATTCCGTTTACACCAATTTGCCGCCGACCGGTCCGTTTCGCGGTGTCGGCGTTTCTCATGTTTGCTGGGCTTACGAATCCGAGATGGACGACATCGCGCGCCGGCTTGGCATCGATCCTTTAGAATTGCGCCTGAAACACCTCGTTAGAGAGGGTGATATATTCGTCACCGGCGAAAAGCTGGTTTCCGTCGGCATCACGGATTGTTTGGAGCGCAGTGCGGCAGCGATCGGCTGGAAAGGGAAGGAAGAACAATCAGCGCGACCGGCTGGAAACAAGGTGGTCCGCGGCAAAGGTCTGGCGGTGACGATCAAAAGCACGACAACCCCGACGACTTCGTCGGCTAACGTGCGTCTTAACGCCGACGGTTCGGCTATTCTTCTCACCAGCAGCGTCGATATGGGGCAGGGAGCGCTGACTTCGCTGGCGCAAATCGTCGGCGATGAGTTGGGCTTGCCCTTTGAGAAAGTCTCGGTGAGCTCTCCGGATACTGACATTACGCCCTATGATAAATCCACCAGCTCAAGCCGCACGACTTTTCATATGGGTCAGGCGGCGCAGAAAGCGGCGGGCGAGATCAGAAATCAGTTGCTCGAAATCGGGGCGAAGAAACTCGAGGCGCGGATCGAAGATTTAGAATTAAGGGAAGGCGCTGTGTCGGTGCGCGGCGTTCCCGATAAACGTCTCTCCGTTACGGACCTCTTCAAGGCGCGCTTTGGATCGTCAGTCGGCAGTATGTTCGGCGGCTATTGTTTTAAGAGTGAAGGCGGCTTGAACCCTAAGACCGGTAAGGGAAAAGCCGCGGCATTCTGGTTCTTCTCCGCTTGCGGCGTTGAAGTCGAAGTCGATGTGGAAACGGGCAAGGTGCGTGTCTTAAATGTCGTGACGGCGGTGGACGTGGGCAAAGGGATTCATCCCAAACAGTGCGGGTTGCAGAACGAAGGGTCGATGTTGTCGGGCATGGGTTCGGCGCTCTTTGAAGAAATGGTCTATGACAACGGCCAGCCGATCAATAGTAACTTCTTGGAGTACATGATGCCTTCATTGGAAGATCATCCGCTGGAGTTTCATTCCGTGTTGGTGGAAACGCCCCACCCCGACGGCCCTTTCGGGGCCAAGGGGATGGGAGAAGCAGCGTTGCCGCCGGTCGCACCGGCCATCGGCAATGCCATCGCCAATGCGCTGGGCGGCATTCGGAT
>JAJONK010000044.1 GCA_021323355.1 Deltaproteobacteria bacterium | reverse complement strand
AAGATCAACGGCGCCGATCCCGATTTTCATCGAAGGGATCTTTGGAACGCGATCCAGATGGGCGACTATCCCGAGTGGGAGCTTGGTCTGCAGCTCTTCGATGAAGATTTCGCCGACAAATTCGACTTCGACGTGCTCGATGCTACCAAAATCATCCCGGAGGAGGACGTGCCGGTTCGGCGCGTCGGTCGGCTCGTGCTTGACCGTTGTGTCGATAATTTTTTTGCGGAGACCGAGCAGGTCGCGTTTTGCACGCAGAACATCGTACCCGGAATTGATTTTACCAACGATCCGCTGCTTCAGGGTAGGAACTTTTCCTACCTGGATACACAGCTCAAGCGGCTCGGCAGCCCCAACTTCACCCATATCCCCATAAACGCCCCGAAGTGTCCCTTTGCTCATTTTCAGCAAGACGGACATATGACGCTGGTCAATCCGAAGGGACGTGTGAACTATGAACCGAATTCCTGGGATGGCGAAGGAAGCGGTCCTCGTGAATCGCCCGAAAAGGGGTTTACCTCTTTTCCTGCCGAGGAACAGGGAGCCAAACTGCGCGTCCGCTCAGAAACGTTCGCCGACCACTACAGCCAGGCAAGACAGTTCTATCTGAGCCAGACCGACACCGAACAGAATCACATCGCCAACGCTCTCATCTTCGAGCTCAGTAAAGTCGAACGGGTTGCCATTCGCGCACGCATGGTCTCGCATCTCCTTAATATTGATTCGGGTTTAGCAAAACAGGTCGCCGACGGTTTGGGTCTTAAAGAAATGCCCAAACCGGCAGACGCCGCCAGACCGACGCGCGAAGACCTAAAGAAGTCGCCGGCCTTGAGCATCCTGCTCAACGGCCCCAAAAGTTTTAAGGGACGTAAGGTAGGCGCCCTCGTCACTGACGGCGTAGACATCAAGATCTTGGAATCTCTAAAATCCGCTTTGAAGAGCGAAGGCGCGCTGCTTGAAATTGTCGCGCCGAAGGTGGGCGGCGTTAAAGCCAGCGACGGTTCTTGGATCGAAGCTGCGCAGAAGATTGACGGCGGGCCATCCGTGCTTTACGACGCCGTCGCGCTGTTGCCGTCCGAAGATGGCGCAAAAATGCTTGTGAAAGAACCGGCGGCGCGCGACTTCATCGCCGATGCTTTTGCGCACATGAAGTTTGTCGGTTACACAGAAGGCGCCGTCAGTGTAATGATGCACGCCGGAGTGCCTGAAACCCGCGATAAGGGATTTATCGCCATCAAAGGCCAGGATGATTGTTCAACCTTTGTTGCTGCCTGCCGGCAGCTGCGCTTTTGGGACCGCGCTAAAATGTAATCATCCCTCCTCCCATAGGTGATCTTCGAACATGAAGGTTAGGACGATCATTGGCTCTAACCCACAGCTCTGTACTCCCGTTATCGCGGCGACGATAACGGGAGTACGTTCAAAGCCTTTAACTTACCGCGGCCGGTAATCACGTCTAGGCTGGTCTGTCGGTCGTGCTGCGGATCTCAAGTAGTCAACCGGCTTGCGCGCGAAAAAGTTTACTCCCTGGACGTAAAGATCTTTCGATAATTTTGCTTTGGCCGACGTGCCTTCATAGCAATCGAAGCGCTCGACGATGGCGCCATCGACGAAACCAATCTGAGCGGTCAACTGGTAGAGCTCCGCCTCCGGCAGAGCGCCGCCGATTCAAGCGGCCCACAGATCGACATCGCTGCGCGCAGCCAGCGACAGCTCTCGCTGCACCACTACATCGGCGAGATAGAAGCGGCCGCCGGGACGCAGTACACGATAGACCTCGCCAAACGAGCGATGTTTGTCGGCGGATAGATTCAGCACGCCGTTGGAGATAACGACATCGATGCTGTCGCTATCGACCGGCAGCTCTTCGGCCATGCCGCGACGAACTTCAATGTTTTCCCAGAGGCCGGCTTTCAGGGCGGCGCGCTTGGCGCGCTCGATCATGGCCGGAGTCATATCGACGCCGATGGCGCGACCTGTCGGGCCGGTTAGTCGCGCCCCCAGGAGTAGGTCCATGCCGGCGCCGCAGCCAACATCCAGGATCGTTTCTCCAGGCTCGATCGGCCCAATTTTCTGGGGATTGCCGACGCCGGCAAACGCTGCGGTGGAGTCCTCGGGAATCAGCGCCAGCTCGTGCGCATCATACCCCAGCATTTGCGCGGCGTACTGCGGTCCGCGATGAAAATGGAAGTTTGCTCCTGGCTCACGCGCTACCCGGTCGTACTCCGCCCGCACCAACTGGCGCAACCTATCGATATTGAAGCCTACCGGACATGTGGTAGCCACGCTTATCTCCTTTCCGGCTTCTCGTGATCCATATTGCTTTGCCGATCCGCACGGGTCTCTGGCGGAACTTGACCATACGAAATGGCCGTGTAGATCAGCGCAAGCGCCAGCAGTAAAAATTCTTCGACGATCATGGTCGTGCTCGTATGCTGTCAGGCCGATGTGTGGGAATTGATTGATTTTGGCGATGCCAAAGAGCTTCTTTTTCTGATTAGCTTCGATGCGCCCGGCTTTCGCAGCATCGGAAACAACGGCGGCGACGAACCGACCTGAATCGTGCCGAGCAACTCAAAGCCGTGCCGCTCATAGAGCCGGAGGCTCTTAAGGCTGGTTGATTCGAGATAAGCGGATTTGCCGTCGGCATCGCAGCGGGCCAGCGCATGTTGCAGTAACGCCGAACCATAGCCTCTGCCTTGTTGCTCCGGATCGACGCCGATCATGGGCAGATACCAGTGCGGCTCGGCCGGATGATTACCGTCCATGCGTTCGAACAGCGCGAAGACGTCCGGCTGATCGCGCTCCGGAACGCTATGCCGCAGCAGCTCAAAGAGCGCGTCGTCGTCGGGATGGGTACCCGGTGGGAGCCAGAGCGCCGCGGCTGAATAGCCGTCCACAAAATCCGCGCTTCCATGCTCGAAGGCAGCGCCGGCAAAGGCTTTGACGAAGCTGGGAAGATATTCCCAGTAATGCTGTGAATCAGGATACATCCAGCGTGCCACCGGGTCGGCGCTAAAGCCTCTCACTATGGCGCTGACGGCGGCATCCTGTTCGGCTGTTCCGACATTTTTGATCGTAATCATTGCTTCTCTCCGTTTGGAATTGGCGGACACTACGAAGGACACGAAGCGCACCAGTTCTAGAGCCTTCCCTCAGCGCTTGTTCCTTTCTGCGTCATGTCCTTCGTAGTGGAATCGCAAATACCCTTTCAACTTTCGACCTCGAGCTTGGCGTCGAGCCGCACCGGCTGCGAAACATTGAAGTAGTTGGGCGAGGTCTTAATTACGTTCTCATGGATCTGGCGAAACTGCTCCGGTGTGCCGTTGCCGGCGATGTGCACGACGTACTGGAGCGATTCATAACCGGCCTTGACTTTCGGGTCGATGCCAAGAAATCCGCGCAAGTCGAGCTGGCCGGTTGTCTCGATCTCGAGCTTGGTTAAAGTGATTCCATTGACCGCCGCCCCCGCCACGTACCCCACTGTGATGCAGGCGTTGAGCGCCGCCATTAGAAGCTCCTGCGGATTGGCAGCGGTGTTCTCACCCAGTAGCTCGAGCGGTTCGTCCGCACTGATCGTAAAGCGGCGTTTGATCTCTTTGCCGGCGAGTTTGTAGGATTCGACCAAGGTTTCGGAACGGGTTTGTCCTTTCCAGCCGGTCTTGACCTTGAATTCGACGATCCCTATTGACGGATCCTTCTTCACCTCGTCAATGACGCCATGCAAGGCATCGACATCAAGCCCGTTTACGGTTCCGATTTTTTTTGCTTCAAGTGCCGACATGTTTGATCTCCTTCTTTGTTAAAGTTATTTGCCTCGATCCGGTTCTTAGCAAAACGCCGGGGCCATCTCTTCGATCTGTTTGCGCGCCTCAGGCTTAATAGCCTCTACGGTTGCGAGGAAATTGGGATGCGTCATGCCGGTGCCAAGATAAGTCCAACGCATTCCTTTGAGCACGGCATTCTTGACCTGCTCGCGCTCGCTTCGGGACAGATCCCTTCCGGTCGCTTGCACGAAACTCTCGACGTCGAACTCGGCCTGCTGCTGGATCCCATTATCGAGGAACGCTCCGATCTCGGCATATTCAGCAAAAGCCTGGTCAACCTCCTTGGCCGTGGCATTGGCGACGACTTCCTCAACCATCAGCGTATCAAGCTTGGTGTGTTGGGATTCTTCCAGCCAATGGTTCTTGAGCAGGCTCTTGAACTGCCCATCGAGTTCCTGGCTGTCCCGGACGCCTTCGATGTAGTGCCTGAGCGTGATCCATTCGATGTGCAGAATCGCAATGCCAGCTCCGAGCGGGCTGTGCGACAGTACAAATCGCGAGACATCCTCCGCGGGTCCGATGAAATCGCACTTGCTGCCGAAGCCGTCCTCGAACTCTTGGCGGAAGCGCTTGAACAGGTGAATGTGCTTGGCTTCCTCGCCAGCGAATTGAAGAAGGGCGCGCACGCGGTAGTCATCTCCGGAAAGCTGCGGACGGGCATGATCGACCACATAAGGAAGAATGAACTCCTCGACCAGACCGAACATCGAGAGGTACTCGTGGCCGCGGATCTGATTGAGGATCAGTTGTTCCTGAGGGGTAAGAAAAGAGAGCTGCTTTACCTGCGCCAGCGACTCAGGCATAAATGGTTTGGTGAAATCGAGCTTCTTTTCTCCGCCAATCAAATCTTCCACCTTCCAGCCGATCCTTTCGGATGCAGCCAGCGTCGATTGATAAGAGTAATGGTTTTGCATGTCTCACCTCCTAAAAGAGTTTGTTGCAACCCCTTAACGCAGCTAGTGTGCCATTAGCCTCAACGGCACTTGTTTGAATGATTGCCAACACTTAGACGATTTTGCAGGTTCGGGATTAAATGTGAGATCTCATAAGTCGTGAGATCTCACAGCGCTGGTTGTGAGATCTCACGTATTTAAACGAGGGTTTCTGCCAGTTGAGAGTTGCGCGTCGGAAGTGATTCTTCCTCGCGCGAAAAGGCGGAGAATAAATAAATGATATGGCAACGACCTGGCTTTACAGCCGCCGCCCAGGGGCAACGACCGAACTCATCTCGGCCGCTGAATGCCGAGAGCGCGGATGCGGGAATTGAGAGTAGACGGATTGATGCCGAGCATGCTGGCGGCGCCGTCCCTGCCGGCTACACGCCAGCCCGATGATTCGAGAGCGCGCAAAATGTTCTCTCGCTCCAGTTGCTGAAGCTCGCGAATCGGTAGAATTCGCGGCGCCGGCTGCATCACGCCGTCCACGGCCGGTACCGTTTCAGCAGCGACCTCCAAGGGAATTTCCGGCAGAGCCCGGTCAATATTAATAGACCCGTCACGGGATGTAATCACAGCCCGCTCGATCACATTCTGCAACTCACGCACATTGCCCGGCCAGGAATAAGCCTTCAAACGTTTCTTGATCTCTTCTGAAAGAGGCTCGATGCGCTTTCCCATACGCTGCGCGAATTTGGCGGCAAACTCCGACGCCAGGATCACGACATCTTCGTTCCTTTCACGCAATGGCGGCACACTGATCGGAAAAACGTTCAAACGATAGTACAGGTCCTCGCGAAAACGCCCTTCGCGTATCGCCTTTTTTAGGTCGCGGTTGGTTGCCGCGATGACACGGACATTCACTTTGCGCAGATGGGAGCCGCCGACGGGCGTGAATTCGCCTTCCTGCAAAACCCGCAACAGCTTGGCCTGTAAATCGAGCGAAAGCTCGCCCACCTCATCCAGAAAGATCGTGCCGCCATCGGCCAAAGCAAAACATCCCTCGCGTCTTTGCGTCGCACCGGTAAAGGCGCCCTTCTCATGCCCGAAAAACTCGCTCTCCATGAGCGCGGCCGGGATCGCGGCGCAGTTAATCGTGATCAAGGGTTTTTCGACGCGACGGCTGGCGCTGTGAATCGCCCTTGCGATCAATTCTTTGCCGGTGCCGGTTTCGCCAAGAATCAGGACCGTGGTGTGGCCGACCGCGACTTGCTCGACATCCTCCAGCACCGTTTTAAGCGCGGCGCTTTGCCCGATAATTTGCTCAAAGCCGCCAAGCTTGTTGAGCGCTTCACGCAGATATTCGGCTTCGGCGGTGAGAGAATTAATTTTACGGTCGGCTTCGAGCCGCTCATTGATGTTTCTCAAGATCACGGTGTAGAAGGTTCGCCTGCCAATTTCGAAGCACGAGATGGTGGCTTCCGCTGGAAATTCATTGCCGCCGCTCGCCACTCCGCGTAATCCGCCCGGAACCCATGCAGAGCGGCGTTCCGGGGGACACGGCTTGAACTCATCGATGAGCCTTAAAATTGTTTGATGACTCTTGGTTGAAACAAACCGACTGAATTCACCACCAACCGCCTGCTGCGCCGGACACTGAAATGCCTCCTCGGCTGCGGGATTCACCCGGGTCACTTTGAGATTCTGGTCAAGCTCGATAATCGCATCCATGGCGCTGTCAAATAAGCGCCGTAACTTTTCCTCGCGTTCTCGGACCTGTTTTTCAACGCTTTGCCGTTGCAACTCGGCCGCGGCTCTGGCAGCAAAGATTTTAAATAGAGCCTGAACCTTGGGCTCTTCTGGAATTGGCCGGCGATCGATCACCGCAAGATGACCGAGAATTTTGCCATCGACGTCTTTCAAAGGCATTCCCAGATAGCTCACCGCGTTGATCGCGGTTATGTCCGGATCGTCTGGAAACAGTTTAAAAAGATTATCGGGAAAATGAACTATATCGGCGCTGTCGATCACTCTTTCACAAGGCGTGCCGGCAATATCGGTTTCATAGTCTTGTATCCACTGCCCGTCCATCCAAAAGGCAAGGGCGCGCAGCCGGCGACGTTCCTGGATGTATTCAGTGACCCATGCGCCATGAGTGTTCAACGCTCGCGCCAGATTTTCAACTAGCGCGGCAAAAAACCGCTCGCCGGTCTCATTTGCGGTACCTTCAAGTATAGTGCGAAGCGCGGATTCTTCGTTCAGCTCAGCAAGGGGGGAAATTGCAGGGTCATGATTGATCATAAAAACACCTCGGCGCCCTTGGGGATCGTAACACAGCCTGGGCTGCCTGGGCCTCAGGAACAGCCGTAATATCCGGGACCGACTTGCTTGTGTCAAGCGCTAGAACTGCCGTCTAACAGCGCTCAATCGGCTGGATCAGAATCTTGAAGCGTAATCACCGGCTGGTAATCGTCACGATGCCTGCGAACATGAGAAGCGCGCCGAAGACGATGCGCCGGTTGACCGTTTCCACTTTGCGCAGGAAAAGAACGCTTAAGAGCACGGTAAATAGCGGTGTGGTATTCAAGAGCGGAATAATCACCGACAACTCGCCTCTGCCTAAGGCGACAAAATTGAGGACTTGAGCCGCCGTTGCCAGCAGCGCCGCGGCAAGAAAAAATGAAAATCCCTGGCGTTCCATGCGCAGCGACTTGGCTCTGCCGGTAGTCAGCACAAAAATCAAAAATAGAATTAGCGATACCGTGGTGACGATCGCTACGGCAACAAACGGATCGGGTAAAATTTTCAGGCCTTGCTTGCGCAAGCTTTGCGAGATAGCAGAAACCAACGCCGCGCTGATCGGAAAAGCGGTATCAAGAAGTCGCCACTTTGCCGCGCCGTCGTGCTGACCAGAGATCAACCAGAGACTTGTCATGATCAGTATCGTGCCCATATAAACCAGCGCGCCGGGCTCTTCGTGCAAAAAGCTCACGGCAATAATCGTCGCAAACAACGGCTCTGTGCCGCGCAGCGGTCCGGCGCGAGCGACGCCGATTCGGGTAATGCCTTCATAGAACAGGGCTCGCGCCAGCAAAGGTTGCACGCAACCGCTGATGACGAAATAGATCATCGCCGGCGATGACAGAAAGTCGAGCGAGGTGGTGGCAATCAGGTAGCTCCACACGCAGGCGGTGGAAACCGCGAAGCTCATCAACATCGCCGCGAAGATATTCGATCGCCGTAAGCCCAGCCGGACCAGAACAGAATCGGAGGCCCAGCCCATGGCGGAGAAAATAGCTGTGATTTCAGCAAGTAGAGACATGGGCGCGCGCCAAGATGTGGGACGGTCCAGATAAGCCCACGTCCTGATTATTTGCAACCGCAAAAATTCGTCCTGAAGCGCCGTGTTCTTCGATCGAGTATTGCACAATAGCGACGACCTGACCTAGAATCATGCCCGGTAGCCACGGAACAACCAACAACTAACAGGAGGAGCTATGGAAAACGGCAAACAAACCGAAGCAAAAGTGGTTAAGCTGCGAACTCAACTGGTAAAGGAAGGGCACACGCGCAACCTGCTGGCGGAAACAGATTTAATGACATTGCGTATCCATTGCTACGCCCCGGGCATCGGCGAGAACGCGCTCCACTCCCACACCAAAGAGGATCATATTTTCCTGGTTCTTGAAGGAACCGCTGAATTCAACACCGGGCGCGACGGCAAAACCGTTCTCAATGCGAGCAAGCATCAAGCGATCGTTCTTCCAGCGGGTTGCTACTACCAGTTTCGCAATTCTGGAGATACCCCTCTGGTGATGACTCGAATCGGCGCCGGTCCGGATAAACAGGATCAGCGTCTGAACCCGGACGGCACACCGATTCCTGGAAGAACTCACGAGCAAGGCGCGGCAAAGCCGGTGCTGATTGAAGGAGCCTTTTTCGAATAATGTGATGGAATTTACAGAAGGCAGAAACCTAGACCGGAACTGCGGCATCGCGGCGATGCCGCAGTTCACTGTTCAAGCTATTTTCATGCGCTCGATGGTAACCTGAAGCTCCCTCAGCTCAGTCACCAACGATTCGTGCTTCAGCCGGTGCCGGGCAAGATGCGGCTTCAAAAGTGAACTGGGATAAATCTTGGCGCCACACTCGACGCACTTTGCCGCATGCAATTTCTTGTTGGCAATTGATATCGCCACCCGGTCGCTCGCCAGTGCTGTTCGCATGTGCAGTCTCCTTAGTTGAAAAAGTTGGAACGGTCATTGAGCAATGCTGGTGCCAATAGCATCTTGCGAACTCACGCAAGTCAAGATGCGGGTTTTTGATTCCGTTAACGTTAGATCCGGTTCTTCCACTGCTCGATCTGACAGTTATCGTATGACATCGTGACAACCTGTCACGATTCGATGCTGGCCGCGCTTCAGTTGATAAAACGCGGATGCAGTTACCGAAAATCGGGAACGGCTGGTGGCCAGATGCGCGGCGGCGCTCAGGAATGAGCAAATAACTTCTTCACTGATTGGACAATTCGCTTCTGGCCAGGGAGAAATTCTTTCTCCAATGCCGGGCTGGCGGGAACCGGCGCGAACGGCGCCGCGACACGCAGAATTGGCGCGTCCAAATAGTAAAGCGCATGTTGTTGAACTACCGCGGTAATCTCCGCGCCCACCCCGCCCTGTTCCACGGCTTCGTGCGCGACAACCATGCGCCCGGTCTTTCTGACCGATTCGACAATAGTTCCGATATCCAGAGGTGAAACGCTGCGCGGGTCGATCACCTCCGCGGAAATTCCGCTGGCGGCCAATTCATCGGCTGCCGCCAATGCCGCGCCCACCATATTTGCCAGCGCGACAATAGTGACGTGTTCTCCGGCATGCAGAACCGCCGCCTGGCCGATCGGCACCAGATGATCGCCATTCGGCACGTCGCCCCGGCCCCAGTACAAACCACGATGCTCGATAAAGACCACCGGATTGTCGTCGCGAATGGCGGCCTTGAGCAGCCCTTTGGCGTCGGCGGGATTTGACGGCATCACAACCTGCAATCCCGGAACATGCGCCAGCCACGACTCCAGGCTTTGTGAATGATGCGCGCCCATGGCGCCGCTGATGCCGCATTGCACGCGCACAGTTAACGGGATCGCGAGCTGGCCGCCGGACATGTAATAGAGCTTAGCCGCATGATTAACCAGTTGATCGAGAGCGAGCGTGATGAAATCGATAAACATGATTTCGACAACCGGACGCAAACCTGCCGTAGCGGCACCGATGGCCAATCCCATGACCGTGCCTTCGCTGATCGGCGTGTTGACCACGCGTTGGGTCCCGAAGTCTTCCGCCAATCCTTTGGTGACACCAAAGGGTCCGCCGAGTGAAACGTCTTCGCCGAAAACGTAAACCGCCGAGTCGCGGCTCATCTCTTCGTGAAGTCCGGCGCGAATCGCTTCTAAAAAAGTCTGCTCTGACATATTCGATTTGGTTCCAAATGTTGAAGAAGAGGTTGCTACTTCCACGCGGGTTTCGTCAACGACATTGTCCCGGACCCTGGGAATCAACTAAAAAAAGGCTGAGAGTTAATTGTGGTGACTTGAGTCGCGACTTCCTCACTGGCTGGCCACGATGATGAGAGGGAAAAGCTGGCGGCTTCTTCAACCCGGGCGCGGGCTTCAGATTCAATCGCTTGAAGTCCCTTGTCCGTCATCATCTTCTTGCTTTTCAGCAGGCGCGCGAATCTGGCAATCGGATCTTTCTTCTTCCACTCGGAAAGCTGCGACAACTCTCGATATTTGGCGGGGTCGCCTTCATAATGGCCGCGCAGCCGATGCGTTAAACATTCGATAAATACCGGTCCTTTGCGTGCGCGTGCGATCTCGAGCGCCTTGCTTGTCGCCGAACGCACGGCTAAGAGATCGTTGCCGTCCACCGTGCTGCTGGGAATCCCATAAGTCTTTGCATGCTGCGCCAACCGCTCGACCTTCGTATGCGCCGATAGCGGTGTGAACTCCGCATAACCATTGTTCTCGCACACGAAGATCACCGGTAACTGCCACAAGCTGGCGATGTTCAAAGACTCATGAAACGGACCCGCTTGGCCGGCGCCATCGCCGAAAAAAACCACGGCGACTTGGCCTTGTTTTTTTTCCTTGGCGGCGAATGCTGCGCCGAGCGCCAACGGTATCGTTCCACCGACCACCCCGGTGGCAGTGATGAAGCCCGCATCCAGCGCGACGATGTGCATCGAGCCGGCCTTGCCGCCGCAGTAGCCGGTGGCGCGACCGGCGATTTCCGCCATCAGCCGATTGACATCCGCTCCTTTGGCCAGGGCGTGACCGTGAGAGCGATGCCCGCCGAATACGAAATCGTCCTGGCGCAGCAAACCGCACACGCCGACCGCGACCGCTTCTTGGCCGATGCCCAGGTGAAGCAGGCCGACGATCTGCCTTTCGGCGTAAAGCGCCGAGACTTTTTCCTCAAAAGCGCGAATCAACCACATGCGCCTCAGGAGATCGACGAGATCCTTTGAGCTTTCTTGTTTGCTGGCCATGGATGATCAGGAGCTGAGTGAAAACTAATGTGGAAACCAGATAAGACGATCTCACCACGGAGGACTGAAGGATTCAGAATTTCATCGGCTTTAACTGCGCGCTCTTCGTAGTTAACTGACTAGTCTGATTGGTCGACGCTTTGCTGCGCTGGGTACCTGCTATTGGCATTGATGCCGTTATCAGCCAAGAAGCTTATGCCACAGCTGCGCGAATCGCATCGACGATGCGATCGTCTCGCGGCCCGATGTATTCTTCCAATGGCGGGCTGAAGGGCACCGGCACATCCAGAGTGGAGACACGGCGAATGCGC
>JAJONK010000468.1 GCA_021323355.1 Deltaproteobacteria bacterium | reverse complement strand
TTGCGTAGAACTTCGCGACATCGGCTTGGTGTCCGGTAAATCGCACCGATCGGAGGATTGCTGATTTTTCGACCTGAGCTTCGAGAGCTGGTCTCAGGGGACCATCGCCGACAATCACCAGAACCGCCCCATGGCGGGCTGGCAGGGAAGCCCAAACCCTGAGGAGTTGATCGAGGCCTTTTTCTTCGACGAGACGCCCAACGTAAAGAACCATGGGAGTTTCCGAGCTTCCGAGAAATTCAAGCTTGAACTTTGAGTAATCCGGCCGCCCGTTGCCATTTAGAAGCACGCCATTGGGAATGCGCGCAATTTTACCGGGTGAGATTCCGGCGGCGCATAGGTGCCCGGCTAATTCCTTGCTAACCGCGATGAAACCGGCCGAACCTTCTATGAGAATCCGCCTTCGAACTCGATGCATCAAGCGACCGGGTTGCACGTCGGCGGCATGCTCGACCGAGGGTACTTTGATGATCACGGCTTTCCGCAACATCCAGCCGACAACGGACGCAATGACTCCCAACCGAGGGCTGTGAGCATGAATGATTTGAAAGCGCTTTCTGTTGATGGCGGCCCAGACCAGGAAAGAAACCAAGAAGGACCAGGCCGGTTGCAAACGGAGAATTGGCAGATGAACGAAATACACGTGGTCCCGGCTTGCCGCCGGCGGCATGGCGATGCCGTATCCACCGCGGGCCGGTTTAAAAATTTTTTGACGCCTGCTAACGATCCAGACTGAAACTCCTTGAGACTCTAATTCATTGGCAAGGCCCAAGAGCTGTTTTTGTGTCCCGCCCAAGGGAAACTGCATATTGGAAAGAACCATCACCACGCCGATTGGTTTCGGGCTAACGAATTTATCAGGCAAACTCTGCTCGACCATAGAGTTCCGTCCATGCGCTTAACATTAGGAGGTTCCAAATGTAGCCGCTGAGATCGCGGTTCCCCCGCTGGTAAGAGTTGACCAATTTCTTTACTGCCGGCCGGTTGATTTCCTGCGGCAGACTTGCGTCGTGGGACAGCAGTCGTTCGCGCACATACTGTGCAAGGTCGGTTTGAAACCAGCGGTTCATTGGAAAACCGAAGCCGGTCTTCCGGCGAGAAAGAAACTCCGCGCTGAAATCAGTTGAAAGGATCTGTTTGAGCAAAAACTTTTTCTCCCGACCGGCAAACTTATAGCGGGTCGGCATGCGCGCGGCCAGTTCGACCACTTTGTGATCTAATAAAGGACAGCGCGCCTCCAAAGAGTTCAGCATGCTGGCGCGGTCTACTTTCACCAGGATATCCTCGGGCAAATAGGTTTTAGTATCGACATACTGCAGGCGGCCGATTGAATCGGCGGGAGCCTTGGACCAGGCTTGAAGGAAAAAATCGTCGAACTCGGACTGATGAGAAACGGTCCGGCGAAGCTCCGGCGCGAGAAATCTCAAGGCCGCCGGTTTGCTCCGCTGGTGCAGGTATCGGCCGCAGGAGTCTTGGCCGAGCAGGCTTAACAATCCCTTGCCGGTTATATTTTCAGGCCAAACACGAGCGATGGTGCCGAAGACGAGACGTCGTAGTGCCAAAGGAAACCGATCGACGCGATTGAGCTTGTTAAAAAGCCCGTATTGATTGTAACCGGCAAACAATTCATCGCCGCCGTCTCCGGTTAGCACGACCGTGACATGACGCCGCGCCATTTGCGAAACATAGTACGTCGGCAATGCCGAATCATCCGCAAAGGGCTCGTCATGTTGCTCGGCAATTTTCGGCAAGACTTCAATTGCGTTCGGCCGTACCACGGCTTCGTGATGCTCGGTGCCGTAGCGTTTCGCTACTAGCCGCGCCCACCTAAGTTCACTGTAACGTTCTTCTTCAAAACCGATCGAGAATGTCTTCACCGGACTGTTGGCGAACCGACTCATTGCCCGGACTACGATCGTCGAATCGATCCCACCGGATAAGAGCGCCCCCAACGGAACATCGCTAATCATGCGCAATTTCACCGCCTCGGTAAATTCTGCGTCGAATTCTTCGATCCAATCTGTAATGTCTTGTCTGCTCTCCGGCTCGAACCGGAGATTCCAGTAATCTGCCAGTTGGATCCTGTCGGGTCGATCAAGTTCGACCCAGGCGAAATGGCCGGCGGGCAATTTGCCGATACCCTGAAAAATTGTCCGGGGAGCAGCGATGTAATTGAAAGTCAGATATTGCGCGAGCGCAACCGGATCGATTCTTCGCGGTGTCAGGCGATCCGCCAGCAGAACCTTCAGCTCCGAGGCAAATTGAAAGCCGTTAGGTTGCGCGTTGAAATAGAGCGGCTTTTTGCCGATTCGATCCCGCGCCAGGAAAAGACGCCGGGACCGAAGATCGAGGATGGCGAAGGCGAACATGCCGCGCAGATGATCGAGGCATTTCTCCCCCCATTCTTTGAAAGCGTAAAGCAAAACCTCACTATCTGAATGATCGGTTCTAAAGATGTGTCCCTGGCGTGCTAGTTCGCGGCGCAAGGCGGCAAAGTTGTAAATCTCTCCATTGAAGGTGAGCCATAACTTGCCCTCGCCATCGCTGATCGGCTGCGCGGCTGCCTCTGAAAGATCGATGATGGATAGGCGGCGGTGGCCCAGCCCGATGTCGTAATGCTGCGGGGTGTCGCGAGGAGGCTGGTTGTACGAAATCAGTGTAGCGCCCGTGTCTTGGTTGGTTAAAAACATGCCATACCCATCCGGGCCTCGATGGGCCAGCGTGTTTAGTTGGCGCAGGAAAGCCGTACTGTCGATGGGCCGTCCATCGGCGTTGATTCTTCCAAAGATTCCGCACATCTGCTTGTCCGGTCAGAATCAGCGCGCGCCGTTCAGCCTTCTATTCTGAGGCCGATCGTCGAGCGCGCGATATTTAGCGCTGGCGGTTTGAAGCCGTCGGCGCAACTCTACTGAAGCCATTGCGAAGCAGACCATAAAATGACCTTAGCTCGGCAGAGTGGATCAGCAGCGACACGATGAGATAACTCGCGATGCCAAACGTGACAGCCGTTCCGAGGGACATGGAAGAGGCTATCAGAGAAGTGCCGGCGGCGAATGCTTGGTGCAAGGTTGGCAGCATCAAGTAAATGATCGCTCCCATGGCCGCGGTGGTTACGGCAGTCATGCCAAAGGAAGTCAGAATCTTGCGGTATTCA
>JAJONK010000467.1 GCA_021323355.1 Deltaproteobacteria bacterium | reverse complement strand
CCGGTTGTGGTGGAAAACTACCGGGCCGCTAATGCCATAGCCGAACGCAACAAGCGCGGCGCGGCGGATACTGAAGAATTGAGGCGAGCGTTGGTCTCTTATCGGGCTCTTTTTGAAGATCTCCTCGACATCCAGTTGCCGGACAGGGACAGAAGACGGCCGGAAGCGGTGAAACCCAGCTTCGGGCGGAAATACAACAATAGGAAAGGAATGCACCCATGAAAGATTCCAACGACAGAAGCAGAAGGTTAACCACTGATGAGTTGGCGGCGGCCGGCGCGCGGCGGCGGCAACAAGGTACCGATGCGATGGCGGATCCGGCAGAGGATCGAGAACCCGAGGTACGGTCACAGGCGTCAAACTTCCGCGAAGCGGAATTGAGCCCGCTCTTTTCTGACGAGGAGGAGAGGAATTTCAGGAACCGGTGGAAAGACATTCAAACCGATTTCGTTGATGAGCCGCGCCGGTCGGTGGAACAAGCCGACGAGCTGATTGCGAAGCTACTGCAACGACTGGCTGGAAGCTTCTCCGAGCAGCGAAGTCATTTAGAGCAGCAATGGGAAAAGTCCGATTCCGCCTCTACGGAAGACCTGCGACTGGCGTTGCGGCGGTACCGGTCGTTTTTTGATCGGCTGCTATCGATTTAAACTAAACGGATAACGCGGCACGGTACGTTGCAGCTGGAATCTAACTTACCCGAGATCGAGGTAGGTTGCGTTGCGGTGACAGTTCGGCAGCGTGACGGAGATCGTGCTGGCATGGGCAGAGACACGAGGAAAGAAAGAGAAAAAGAACCGGCCCGAACCTCGATGGAGAACAGGGCCGACAAGAAAGCGAAAAAGGCGAATAAGCGTTTCTGAAGATTCGAGTACGATGTTCCAGCTCACAATTGCCGTTAGAGCCTCTCGATCGAGCTTGCCCGGATCACCAGTTCGATTTGCCTGAAGCGCTGTTCCAGATCTGCTCGGTATCCATCCCACCACCGCCGGTTTAGTTCGTCGGTCATCACTTCAAAGATAACCACCTCATCGCGATTGATGGCGTTCTCAGCTATCCGCCAGAACCCTTGGGCTGGTGAACGCAGAAAAGCCGTGACCCCACCGAAATGCTCGGTTAGCTCTTGCCGCACACAATCGAAAGCCTCAGGCGGAAATCGGGCGTTCAAATTATCGTACAGCGGTAAGAGTAGTTGAACGAGGTACATGGCGATGCTCGTTAGTGTTCAGTGACCGTGGCCTTCGATTACCGCGAGCGCGGCGCGGCAGCAGAGAATATCCTGTTCCGGGCGGCTTCCGCCCGCTACACCGACGGCGCCAACAATGGTCATGCCATCAATGATCGGAATAGCTCCGCCCACCGGCATGATGCGACCGCGATGGGACATCGTCAGGCTGCGAAATCGCGCTTGGCGCGCTTGCGGCGCCAGTTCGGCGGTGGCGACGTGAAAGGCGGCGGCGGTATAAGCTTTGTTAAAGGCGAGTTCCGCCGTCATCGGTTCGGCAGTATCCATTCGCCCCACGGCAATCGGCCCGCCCGCTTCATCGACCACAGCGGCTGTCACAGCCATTCCCATAAGCTGCGCGTAATCATGCGCCGCGCGGATCATCTGCCAAGCCGTCTCGAAGGAAACCGGGCCGGCGGCTGCCTTGTTTTTGCGAAAGAAGGCGGCGTTGACCTCAATGGCAGCTTGATGTTCGGCCGGAATATCGATGTCTTTGAAGATTGCGTCCACGGGGCAGACGATTTCGCACTGCTCGCAATCGATACATACTTCAGGGTCGATGTAGAATTGCGGCGCTCCCGGTGTCGTATGAATGCAGGCGACCGGACAGACTTCAACGCAGGCTCCGTCATTGGTGCACAGGCTGGTGATCACGTAGGGCATTTACTTCCCCTCCTTCCGCCTCCACCACGGTTCCAATCGTTCCAGATGTTCAATTTGTTCCACAGTTGTTTTATCTGAACCGATGGAACGATTGGAACCTTTGGAACCATTGGAACTGGGTTCATGGCTCGCTCGCCGAGCCATCCTGTGCCAGCGGCAGATCTGTCAGAATGATATTTGCCACATGAACATCGGCGCCGTACTGAGGAGTCACTAATCGGCCGTCCCCGTTGATCTCGCCCAAACCGGCCACGGCAGCAAGCTTCTCGCCATTAGTTTCGGGCGCGACCTTGGCGCGAAAGCCGAGCTCCCTGATCCACGCGCTCAGCACGAAGGTAATGAACAGCCCGTTCTGCACGGGCACTTGCCCGCCAATGCCCGGTGCGGTGCGTGGATCGTACTCAGCGCGAACTACGCAGATGACTCCGAACGGATATTCTTCTTCGATCTTACCATCCGCGGCTGGCGGGAGAGGCGAGGTAGATGGGTTGTGCGCCGGTAATTTTACGATACCCACCAGATCCGCGCCGAAGTAGTGCGCCATTCCTTTGACATGGCTCGAGGTAATCTCCGGTGTGTGGATATCAGCCTTGGTCGGAAAAACATTGCCGGGCGGAGCATTGCGGATCAACTCGGTCACTGTGTTGTCGAGATCCGCCGCCGGCGTGTTTATAAAGAAATCCCAATACGGATCGTCCTTGTGAGAATCTCTTCTCAGCCCGGGCAGTTTAAACGGACCCAATCGCAAGGTCACTAGGCATCCCGCTTGACGAACCGGTTCGTGTTCTCTTTTAGTGGCGCGTAGTAACCGAGGTTGCCGGCCACTTCTTTGGCCGGCCCCTTTCCCTCATGCGATGCGTTGCAGCCGGAGACGGTGCACGCCTGATCTCCCGGCTTGATACCGGAATCGTAGCCGAGCCAGCGCACGCGATTATTACGCGCGACTCCCCAGAAGCGGTCATCGATCCATTTGAGCGCGTGAACCAGAGCCGGCCGCGCCGGGATTGGGCAGGTGCGCAAAGACCATGTAGCGAGGCTGTGCCACCAGACATTGGGTTTGGTAAACGGGCAAACCGTGGCGCAGGTCAGGCAGCTGCCCCAGTAATCGTGCACATACGGCCGCAACTTGTAGCAGGTGAGCCAATTAATCTTGTATTTCTCGATGCCGTTGTGAACGACCTTATCGCCGAACGGAATGCTGTTGGTGGGACAAGTGTTAGCGCATTTCCGGCAAATCTTACAAAAATCTTCGACGGCGTTATCGACCGGCTGATC
>JAJONK010000043.1 GCA_021323355.1 Deltaproteobacteria bacterium | reverse complement strand
ACCTGTGGGAGAATTTCCAGCGCCAAATCCAATATGTCAGCGACCTTTCGAAGTTTGTTACCCTAACAAATACTGCCCTTAGTGGCTACTCTTCGCAACGACTTAAGTACGGTTGCCAGCATTGAATCCGGACTGCGGTCGGTATAATGTCCCGGCAAATGACGACACCGAAGCCAGGGAACTGCCTTAGAATTTGGGCGATCGAGCCGGAGGCGATCCTGTGAAGAAAGCCTTGATCGCTGGCGCGACTGTTCTTGCCCTGGTGATTGCAGCAGTTATCAGTTTGCCCACGTTTGTCGATCTCGGCCGCTTTAAAAGAATTTATTTGCCGTTGATCGAAGAAACTCTGCAGCGGCGCGTTGATCTGGACGAGGTACGGCTAAGTCTGGTGCCAAGACCTTCGATCAGAGTATCGAACCTGAACATCTCGGCCAACTCGACTTCTCCCGCCGAAAGCTTCTTCACCGCGCAAGAGGTTCAACTGCGCCTCAAGTTATGGCCGCTGCTAAGCGGGCGCTTTGAAATCACCGAGTTTGTGCTGGACAAGCCCGTGTTTACGCTGCAAAAAGCATCCAAGCGCAGCGCTAGTTCTAGTGTCCTGGCGGACAAACAAATTCCGGCAAACAGCGGAGCCGAATCAAACAAGCTCGCGCCGAAACCTAAACAGCCGGACAGCGCCGCTATCGCTCTGACAATTCCGCGCCGGCTGCGCATCAAAAACGGGCAGTTAAACATTATTACCGCAGAACCAACCCCCGTGCGCATCAATGGCATCGAACTCTTCATGGAGGAGTTCTCAAGCGAAGGACCTTTCCCATATCGCGCGACCTTCAATTATCCGGGCTTAAAGACGGTTACATTAGCAGGACAGCTCGATTACCAGGATGAAGAAACAAAACTCATCCTTAACGACAATCACCTAACAGTGCGGAACTTGACTCTGCCGCTGGAGGGAAGCATCAGCAATCTGGCCACCGGGCCACGCTTCAACTTGGTTTTGGCAGACGAGAACGTGGATGCTGGAACGGTGATGCAGATTCTCGCAGTGTTTGGTTTAGCGCCAGCAGAGATCGACATTTCCGGGCCGATGGGCTTGCGCATTGCGGTGAGCGGCCCGGCGAGCAATCTGATGACACAGATCCAAAGCGAGTTCAAAAATGTAAGGCTATATGGCAAGCGGGCGATCAAGGGAAATCTAAACGGCGCAGTTACGCTTCGTTTAGGTGCCGGCGCCGGATCGGAGCCGATTAAGCAATTGCAAGGCAATGGCAAACTATCGGCGCGCGAGGGCGAATTGACCAACGTTGATCTGATAAGAAAAATTCAACGCGCCACCGGCGCCATCGGCTTCTCCGAGAAACAACGGCGCGAATCAACCACATTTAGGACTCTGGATACGGAATTTACTTTGAGCAACGGTGTCGTCGACTTCTCACGCATCTATCTGGTAAACCCGCAGCTGGAACTTAAAGGCGGCGGAACTATGACCCTGGCGCGTCAGGCGCTAAATATCGGGATCGACGCAACTCTCTCGGCTCAGGCTTCCGGTAAAGCCAGCCGTGGCAGAACCAGCCAACTGTTCAAGAACCAGCGCGGCCAGCTGGTGGTGCCGCTCACGGTTACCGGCAATGCGCAGAATCCGGCGGTAGATCTGGACAGCGGGAAATTGGCGCGGCGCGGCGCCCCGCCGTCGATGGAAAACAGTTTGACAACCTTTTTCCGGCAGCTCTTCCGCCGCTGACAGCGCGAGCTAATCGGCAGTTCAGGTAACGGCGGTAACCGGTTCTTGACGAACGATTAAGCTCTGCAGGGTTTTACCATCGAGTGTCGCGGCAACCGATTGGTCCGCCGCAAGCAGCAATTCATCGATACCATCAGGCTCTCTGAGATAGATGCCAGTGCCTTTGGTGATACCTCCGGCAGTTCTGACGCAATCCAAAATCTCTTTGATCCTGATTTTTTCGGCAGCGCGGCCGAGCACAAACGTTTCTTCATCAGCCAACGGCAACACCAGCCGGGATTGCTGAAACATGTCCAAAAAATCTTTAACCAAAGCCGCCGGCAATTGCAGCCGATTCGCCAGATCCGTAATACTCATCGGACTGAGTCCTTGATGGAAATTGCGGCCTATCAGGAGCAGCAACTGCAACGCAAGCTTCTCCCGCCCCGCTGGGCTCCGCGCCAGGTTCTCACGCTCACCGTAATAGAAACGTATGTGCTGATGCGCATGCGATACTTGTGCTCCTAACAAAACAATCAGCCAGCCGACATACAGCCAGAGGAGAAACAGCAGGAGGATGGCAAAGCTGGAGTAGATAGCGTAGTAACGCGTCGACGAGGCTACAAATGTGGCAAATCCCCAACCAATTGTCTGCCAAAGTAACGCGGCCACGAGACCGCCGACCAGCGCCGAACGCAATCTGACTCGGGTGTTCGGGATAAAGAGGTAAGAAAGTGTGAATGCTCCCCATAAAGTGACATAGGGGAGCAGGCGAAGCAGCATCAGCATGACTGTTCCGAATGGTTCCAGCGCAAGCAAATTACGAACGAAAGAATTGCTTTGCAATGTAGCTGTAATCGTCAGGGCCGCGAACACCAGCACCGGACCGACTAAAATGACACTCAAATAATCGCTGAATCTCCGCGCAAGCCTTCTCGGAAACCTAACCCGCCAGATAGTGTTAAAGGCCTGTTCAATGGTGCCCATCAGAGACAGCACGGTAATAAAGAGAGTCACCACGCCCACGCTGCCGAGGGCTCCTGCGCTCATCTTGTCAACGAAACCGACCAAATGACCGGCGACCTCTTGGCCTTTGTCACCTAACGGAGCAAGCGCTTCGGCGAGAACGGGCTCAATGCGGTTGTGTACCCCAAACCCCTTCAGGATTGAAAATATGACGGCGAGCAGGGGTGCAATCGAAAGCAGCGTTTTGAATGCCAACGCCATGGCCTGGAGCTTGACGAGATTCTCAATGAAATCTCGTCCAACCAAAAAAACGATTTTGATAAAAGAACTGAGCAGCCGTTTAACCCGAGTGAGATCGGCGGGTTCAGCTTGCCAAAGTGGGTCGAGCACCCTGCTTCTAAAACCTCGTATGGACTGTATCTTCTTCTGAGCGGTTGTTTTCATCGGCTTTAAATCTTATAACCCGGCGACAGATCTCGAAACAGTTTCCGTTTGCGACAACAGTGCTGCAACAATTCAGCGTTCCCGTTTTTTTTGGCCAGACCACATGGGTGGCGATTGACAGCCGTCATAGAAGAACACTCGTTTGAACGCAAGAAAAAAGGGGGTTAAATCCCAATCGCCCGAAGTAGCGGTCCTAAACGGGGGGGCGAATCCCGGCAATGTTGTCGACCTCTTCGGTAATCTTATTAATCGCCGCAGCAATTTTTGTTAGCGCGGCTCCCTCCGATAACTCGGAACCGATCGGGAATGGCTCGCCGTACGATATGAAGTTGCGCGAGAAAGGTTTGGGAACAAGATGGCGATCCCAGGATCTAAGAAACAATGGCCATGAGCTTGAAAAACTGACAGGCAGAATCCAAGCACCGGTTAATCGCGCGAGGCGCACGACTCCTGGCTGCACAACCCGAACCGGGCCTTTGGGACCGTCAACCGTCAAAGCTCCGTTGCGACCCGCCCGCATGAGATAGACCATGCGGCGCAAAGCCTCGCTCCCGCCGCGTGTGGTCGAGCCTCGGACCACCGCATAACCGTTGTTTTCCAACCAGCCAGCGATGATGTTGCCGTCCTTAGACTTCGAAGCCATGGTGACAAATCCCTGCCCCCGGTGCGCATCGGTAATGAGAAACATCCGGCCATGCCAAAGTGCCAGAAGAATCGGAACACGGCGGTTCTGCAGATCGGCGAAGTACTCGCCATGAAGCACTTCGACTCGCATCGTGGCGCGCAGGAGCGCGATTGCGCCGCGCAGCGACGGCATCAAGATTGTCGAGCCTCTCATGATTTTGGCTCTTTAACACCGAGCTGTGCGAAAACAATTCGGTAAATCACCCGACGCGCGCGAAATATCCGGACCAGACTGTGGTTATAGATTGCAGTCGTTGCAACGCCATTGGCTCATAATAAATGCAATTTAGTCGTTCGAAAAGTGGCAATTTCCGAATTATCAACGCACAGGTATTGCTAAGATCGCTTACTTTGACTGAAAGTCTACTTTCGCTATAATCGATAATCATCATGAACGATATCGGCGTCATTGTTTTAGCGGCTGGGCAAGGTACCCGGATGAAATCGGACATTCCTAAGGTGCTTCATCGCCTGGGCGGCACGCCGTTATTTCTGCACGCTTTACGGGCTGCGCAGCAATTAGAACCGTCCCGGATTGCGGTTATAGTCGGCCATGGCGCCGTCGCTGTTCAACAGGCCTATTCGGGCGACGATCTATCGTGGGTGATCCAGGAAAAACAGCTCGGCACCGCTCATGCGGTGCTGTGCGCCAAACCAACATTTCTCGGGTTCACAGGGGATATTCTAATCCTCAGCGGCGATGTTCCTTTGATCCATGAGAACACGTTAAAGCGACTGGTCGATCAGCACCGCGGGCAACAAGCAGCGGTAACGTTATTAACCGCAAAGCTAGAGGATCCGAAAGGCTACGGCCGAATCGTAAGGGATAAGAAGCAACAGATTGCCCGTATCGTTGAAGAGAAAGACGCTTCGGATTTGCAAAAACAGATTCGTGAAGTGAACGCCGGGATCTATGTCGCTGCCGCGCCATTTCTTTTTCCGGCGTTGTCGCGCGTCAGCGACCAGAATCGCCAACGGGAGTACTATCTGCCCGATATCGTCGCGATCGCCTTGAGCGAAGGTCAGACCGTGGCAAACCTACAGGTCGATGATGCTCGTGAGATGACGGGCATCAACACTAGGGAGGAGCTCGCCCGCATGGAGAAGAGCTTACAAGAAGAGATAAACCGCAAATGGATGGCCCAAGGCGTCACCTTAAAGGACCCGACGACCACCTACATCGAACAGGGCGCGACCATCGGCAAAGACACGGTCATCGGCCCGAACACTCATCTCTGCGGCACGACCGTGATCGGTGAGCGATGCCGTATTGACGGCAGCGCATATCTGACCGACGCGCAGTTGGATGACGAAGTTCATTTGCGTTTTTCCGTCGTCCTAACCAGCTGTCGAGTCGCTAACGGCGCAATCATTGGCCCGTTTGCCCATTTGCGTCCCGGTACGGACTTGGGCCGCAACGTTCATATCGGCAATTTCGTGGAAGCTAAAGAAGCCAGGCTCGGCGATGGCACCAAGGCTAATCATCTTACTTATCTCGGTGATGTGACGATAGGCCGCGATAGCAATATCGGCGCTGGCACGATCACCTGCAACTATGATGGATTTCAAAAATATAAAAGCAAAATCGGCGACCGCGTTCAGGTCGGTAGCGATTCGACGTTGGTCGCTCCGATCACTTTGGGTGATGACGTCTATGTCGCCACTGCGACCACGGTTCGTCACGACGTTCCGGACGGAGCTCTGGTCTTTAACGACAGGCAAGAGCGGCTTCGCGAAGGCTGGACCGAGCAAAAGCGCATGAAAATGAAAGGAACCAAAAAGTAATGTGCGGTATTGTCGGATATATCGGCAGTCGCGACGCGGCGCCATTGATTTTGGAAAGCCTTCGAAAGCTCGAGTACCGGGGTTACGATTCGGCCGGCATTGCGGTTCTCAACCACGGCGAGGTTGCGATTCGCCGCTGCGAAGGCAAACTGAGCAATCTGGCAACCCTGCTCGACCGGCAACCTATGTCGGGCCCGATTGGCATCGGTCATACACGCTGGGCAACCCATGGCCGTCCTTCAGAAACCAACGCTCACCCGCATCGCGCCGGGGACGTGGTCGTCGTTCATAACGGCATCATCGAGAATTACTTGGAACTGAAAGAGCAGCTGACGAAGAGAGGAACTCACTTCAGTTCCGAAACCGACAGCGAAATCGTCGCCCATCTGGTCAGCGAAAAAATCGACAGGGGAATGGATTTCCTGGATGCGGTACGCCGTACCTTGCGCGAAATCCGCGGCTCCTACGCCTTGCTGTTTCTCAATCGTCGAGATCCGCAGCGGCTCATCGTCGCGAAGAACTCCACGCCGATTGTTATTGGTTGGGGCGACGGCGAAACCTTTATTGCTTCCGACATCCCCGCACTGCTCGACTACACTCGCAAAGTGACATTCCTCGAAGACGGGGAGATAGGCGAAGTGACCGTCGGTTCGTATCGTCTCTTTAATGGCACGGGTAAAGCCATTCGCCGGCCGGTCAAAGAGATCACCTGGGATGCGGTGGCGGCGCGCAAGGGTGGCTACGCTCACTTCATGCTCAAAGAGATTCACGATCAGCCAAGGGCTTTAGCAGACACATTTCGCGGTCGCATCTCATTGAAGAATGGCGAAGTTTCTCTCGAGGGAATTCAATTAACTCAGAGCCAGGTCAAGCACGTCAAAAGAATTCATCTGGTTGCCTGCGGCACAGCCTGGCACGCCTGCTTAGTCGGCAAATTCATGCTCGAAGAGATCGCGGGAATTCCAGCGGAGGTCGATTACGGATCGGAATTCCGTTACCGTTCGCCGCTGATGGACCCTCAATCGATTTTGTTGATGGTCAGTCAATCCGGCGAGACCGCAGATACCTTGGCGGCAACCGAAATCGCGCGCGCGAAGAAGGCGAAAATTCTGGCGATTTGCAACGTCATCGATTCCTCTATCGCTCGTAAGTCGCACGGCGTTCTTTACACCCACGCTGGACCCGAAATCAGCGTTGCCAGTACCAAAGCATTTTCAACGCAACTCACCGCTCTGTATCTGCTAGCGGTGGCATTAGGAAGGCGCAACGGCAAGCTGAAGCAAGCCAATGCTAGAAAATTGCTGCGTGACCTGATGCATTTACCGACCTGGATTGAAGATGCTTTGAAGTTGGAGAATGAAGTCAAAGAACTGGCGCGCGAGCTTATGCACAGTCAGGATTTTCTCTATCTGGGCCGCGGCCTTAATTATCCGATTGCCCTTGAAGGGGCTCTCAAGCTCAAAGAAATCTCTTACATCCACGCCGAAGGTTATCCGGCCGGCGAAATGAAACACGGGCCGATTGCGCTGATCGATGAAAAGATGCCCGTGGTCGTGTTGGCGCCTCGAGACCGGTATTTTGAAAAAACCATCGGCAATCTCAAGGAAGTCGAATCCCGCGGCGGTAAAGTGATCGTTCTAACCGACGATATCAAGACGAGCCACGAAGTCTCCGCTTATCGGCTCCTAACACTGCCGAAAGCGTCGCACTACCTGACCCCCATCGTTATGACGATACCGCTCCAGTTGCTGGCGTATCACATTGCGGTTCATCGCGGCACTGATGTCGATCAGCCGCGCAATCTCGCCAAAAGTGTGACCGTTGAATAAGCGGCACTCCTGGCGTAATTCAATTGAATTACGCCCTTAAACATGTGCCCGAAACTCAGACGGAAGCCTGTTATAGCGCAAGCTCGCGCAGTTGCAGGGCCGCGCTTTCCGGCGCCACGGTATTTATATAATAGCCGGACGCCAACTCAAACCCGGCGATTTTAGAAATTCTTGGCAAAATCTCGAGGTGCCAGTGATAGTGGTCGCGCTTCGCTTCTTTGAGTGGCGCCGAATGAAGCACGTAGTTAAGCGGTGCATCGACAATACCGGCAAGGCGTTGTAAGGATTGCCGTAGCATGAACGCCAGTTGACGGAGCTCGTCGTTCGCTACCGAATCAAACATGGGCGAGTGTTCTTTAGGCATAAGCCAGATTTCAAAGGGAAACCGAGACGCGAATGGGCAGAAGCCAATGAACGCCGCGCTCTCAAGTACTATGCGGCGCCCATCCGAACGCTCCCTGTCAAGCATCTCGCAATAGAGGCAGCTATTCGTCATATCATGATGGGAGACCAGTGCGCGCCACTCGTGGTCTATCTCACGCGGAACTATGGACATTGCCAGTAGTTGCGAATGGACATGCTCCAGGGTCGCACCCGCTGCGCTTCCTTGGTTTTTGTAAATAAGAATCGACTTCCAGCGCCGATCGTTCTGGAGAACAATCAGACGTTCTCGATACGCCCGCAAAACGTCTTCAATCTGTCCCTCAGCGAGCTCCGCCATGCTTAGGCAATGTTTCGGGCTCTCAATGATTACTTCGTGAGCGCCGACTCCGCTCAGAGCAACGTAGGCCGAATCGGTTGGTAGAGAGATGTCTCCCATACTGTCCAGAGCTGGATACTTATTAGGTACGACCCTGACTCTCCAACCGGGCGTATCGGCTGGAGCCGATGGATCGCGATAGGCAAGAACTTCAGGTGGGGTGTCCCCTTCCCGGCCGGCACAGAAAGGACATGGTTCGTCTCGGCCGGACTCTGTCCTTGTTCGGTTAGCATGAGGACGTTTGCTTCGTTCAGTGGCGATGATCACCCAGCGGTCGACAACTGGGTCTTTTCTTAATTCCGATATTGCCATCTGCCGATTTAGACTGGTTCACGGCGCCCCTCTGGCAACAAGTCACCGCCCTCGCCGTGTTACGCCTGGTTGTGTCGTCGTCCTTTTTGACATTACCGTAGTCCGCTATCCCTGCAGCCTGGGCTGGTAATCTTTTGCGAAGAAATAAATCTCAGATGAACCTTTTCGGCTAGCGTCAGGCCGGGTACGCTGAACCGAGCCAAATTGCTTTTCCAGTTCCGCGGAAAAGATTCGAAGTTCTTCACTGACGAAGCTCTTGATGAGAAAGCTGCCGCCTGCTCTAAGAAGTCGGTTCGCGACTTCCATGGCTGTGCGGTTCAATTCCAAGGAGTGCGCTTCATCCGTATCACGGATGCCGGTCAACTTAGGCGCAAGATCAGAGATGACGCTGTCAGCAGGACGCCCTAAGTATTCCATAATCCGCTGCTCTGTTTCCGTCGCGGTAATGTCACCTTGTATGACGATGATGTTCCTCTGGTGAAACGCCTCGATCGGCTGAAGATCCACACCAAGGACTTTACCGCTCGGACCGACCAGCTTGGCCGCCACTTGAATCCAGCCGCCCGGTGCCGCGCCCAAATCGACAATTAACTGACCCGTTTTAAAGATGCGAAAACGCTCCTGCAGCTCAAGCAGCTTATAAGCCGCGCGAGAGCGGTAGCCTTGTTGTTTGGCCTTTTTATAGTAGGTGTCGCGGAGCTTGTAACTCATTTAACCAGAGCGCTGGTACCAAAAAAAAGGCCCAGCTTGAGGCTGGGCCTTCTACGATTGAAGTTTATCTTATTTCCCTCTGACCTCGAACTCTACTCGTCGATTTACCGCACGCGCCCATGCCGTCGGTTGGTTGATCAAAGGCTTCTCCTCTCCTTGAGTCACTGTCGAAATTCTCGCTTGATCAACTCCTAAAGCGGTTAACTCTGTCATGACACGCTGCGCCCGGCGCAGTCCGAGGTTTTTGTTGTATTCCGCACTACCTACCTCATCGGTATGCCCCTCGATGACCACGGAGATATCGCCTTTTGTCTTAAGTTTCTCCGCGGCCAGATATACGTTGCCCTTTCCCCAGTCAGTGAGCTCGGCCGAATCGAACTGAAAAGCGATTCCCGGAAACACGAACTTCTCCACTTCAACCACTTTTTGAACGTCCCTATAGACGATCGTTTCCTTGGGGACCTCGACGATTTTGACGATCTCACGCACAGGCTCCTGAGTGACGGCTGCAACCGGGGGAGGCGGTGCTGGTTTCACCGGTGCGCGTCGAGGCATGCCGTAATCTCGATTGGGCTGTGGCTCGGCCAGAACCGGCGGATGCGGTCGATGGCCGAAGATTTCCTCCATTGGCTCATTCGCGCTAACGAGAAAATGAAAAGGCCGAAAAACTACTTGTTCGACCAACCATGCAGCCGGGTGAAGCAAATATGCGACGATTCTCAATGGATGAGACTGGCTGTCATCGTACTCATCCGGGGCAGCGGAAGCGGGTTTCAGTCCCAGCGCAAACCAGACGGCAAAAGCCGCGGCGATCACTCGTGGGTGTCTCATAGAAGCCCTCCTTAAGAGCTCGAACCGTAAGTCTAGGTTGCGGTGTTTTCTTTGTCAAACCAGATTTGTCGAGATGTATACTTCTATCCCATTCGTTACACAGGTGACTGACTCGCCTTTTGTCACATTCAACGGTATACGAATGACATGGGGTTAAATAAAGAAAAGAAATCGCGGGTAACCTCCATTACCATTGAGCATCCGCCCGTAAACGTCCTCGATATCGAGTTGTTGCGAGAGCTAGACCAAGAACTATCGGCATGCGCTGCGGATGGTACAACCGATGTCGTGGTCCTCCGAGGCGCCGGCACACGCGCCTTTTCTGCCGGCGTGGATATTCGCGATCACACCCGGGAAAAGGTTCCCGAGATGCTCGAGATCGTACACCGGGTCATTCGCAAGCTGTTGGGTCTGCCACAGGTGACCATCGCAGCGGTTCGCGGAGTATGTTTCGGCGGCGGTTGCGAGCTTGCAACTTGCTGTGACTTTATCGTCGCGTCGGAAGATAGCTCATTTGCCACCCCTGAGATACATGTGGGTTGTTATCCGCCGGTTGCGCTAGCGCGTTTCTCGACGCTGATCGGATACCATCGCGCTGCCGAAATGATTCTTACCGGACGGCGCTACAGCGCCCGAGAAGCGCTTGATGTTGGATTGATCAACCGTGTCTTTGCGGAAGAGCAATTCGACAACGGTCTGACATCGTTACTCGACGAACTTCTTTCAAAAAGCGGAGCCGTAATGCGGATTGCGCTGAAGGGCTTACGAGAGTTGTCTTTGCGAGATTTTTCCGGCGCGCTTAGCCGATCCGAGGAAATCTACTGCCGTGAATTGCTGCACACTGAGGACGTCGATGAGGGCGTCCGGGCATTCCTAGAAAAAAGGACGCCCAATTGGAAGCATCGGTAGTTCACATGCTGGCCGTTCGGCTTGTCAGGCGACGAGTATCAATGACGCCCCGCTTTAGAGAGTTGCTCCGCCGTCAGGAAACTCACGTCGGTGAATCCGTCGCCGCTATCGAAAGCGGGCGGCAACTAGGCAGTTAGTTGCTTCTTAATATTTTCAACGAACTCTTTGAGCATCGAGTCCGCTTTTTTTCTAATAATCGGCTGGCCAAATTCACCGATTTTGCCGAGTATGTTGACATCGGTGTCGACTAACAACTCGGTTTGATTGGCGCCGAGTTCCTTTAACACCATGTTGGTTTTCCCGTTAACGGCGCCTGCGGCCATTCGATCTTTGGCTTCCGCCCGCAGCGCTGCGCGCCAATTCTCTTTGCTTTGCTCTTCAACGATAATCTTGCCCTGCAGGTTCAGTTTGATCGGTCCTACTCGGACTGTCAGAGCTCCTTCATAGGTCTTATCATCGATTTTGCTGACCGACTCCACGCCCGGGAGCGATTTGGCTACTTTCGGAACGTCCATGAGAAACTCCCAAAGCGGTTCACGGGCAACGGGGATCTGCGCACTCTGAGTGAATTTCAACGTTTTTTCCCTTTCTTGATGGCCTTTTTGATGGCCTTCTTGATAGCCTTCAGAGCAGGCTTCGGTTTAGCTTGCTGACGCAGGTTGGCCAAAGCTTTCTCCAGCGCCCGCCGCACGAACACCCCTGCCATTTCC
>JAJONK010000466.1 GCA_021323355.1 Deltaproteobacteria bacterium | reverse complement strand
GAGCTGTGCGGTGATCTAGCACAGGCCTATTTCTGAAAGCGCTCAGCCTCCAGACGAAGATTATGATGGAAGGCCCACTCACCCGTGCTTGGAATTTAAGATGTGGCAGAAAATGGCGGAGAGAGAGGGATTTGAACCCTCGGTACCCTTTTGAGGTACACACGCTTAGCAGGCGTGCGCCTTAGACCACTCGGCCATCTCTCCTTGAAGGCAACTACTGCTTATCGGCAATATGAACCAGAAATGACTGGAGCCTTTCGCGATCCAATACTGCTCGCAGCAAATTCCAAGCTAACATAGGACCTCGCGCGATTCTACAATCTAGCGCTAGATCCTGCTCGCCCGCTTCGAATTACGATTTCTGCTTACGCGAACTCTGGCGCGGCTGAACTAGTTTCCATCGCCCAAGTTCCTCTGGTCGAATTTTCAACCAGGATGTAGGCGGCAGCATAGGAGAGGAACGGAGGGAAGCTGGTTCGCCCACATGAACCAGCTTCTCTCGCCACCATCAGCCAACTTGGCGGAATTCAGCCTTCCCAGATCGGCTTCACATTGGTATCGAGCCACTTCTTGGGATCTTCGAGGTACAGTTTGTCAGTGACCGGGATCGCCTTCGTCCCTTTCGGGAACGCCACCTCGATCGAGGTCTTGGATTCGAAATCATTCCGAGACGACTCTCGGCCCACAGCGTCGATGATCTTTTGCCCCTCATCCGAAATCAGCCACTCGGCAAAAAGTTTCGCCGCATTCGGGTGAGGCGCCTTGGCGTAGATACCTGCCTGCCGTGGGAAGACGACCGGCGGCACGCTCTTTACGTAATCGATCGGCGTTCCCTTCTCCTTGTCATGTATCACATCGTGCAATAACGCCGGCATGCAGATCGCATATTCGCCGGCGACAAGAAGCCTAAACATAGCGCTCGTGCTTTTGTGAACCGGCACGTTCAGCGCCTTGAGTCCCTTGATAAACTTATTGAATCTCGCTTGATCATTCCACTGCGTCCACAACCCGGCCAGCATCGAACTCAGTGGTCCGGCTCTCATTGGGTCGTCGAGCGCTACCTGTCCTTTGTACTTCGGATTGGCGACGTCTTCCCAGCTTTTCGGGAGATCGGCGGCCTTAAGCTTCTTGGTATTGTAAGTCAGCGCCTGTACCTGCAGGCTCACCGTCGGCAGAGTTGGGTCATGCAGTACCAGCACCTCTTTCTGAACCGTTTCATAAGAGGCCATGGCGCCGGCGGCGCGCAGCACTGACGGCGCATTGTCGGACAGAATGGTATCGACACTAGGTTGACCGCCCTGAAATTCCGTCAAAACACGCGTGACGATCTCGGGATTGCGACCCTGCCAGTACGTCGTTTTGATACCAGGGTAGCGCTTTGCAAAGGCATCCGTAACCGCGCGGATATGCTCCACATCCCATACCGAGTAGACGATCAAATTCCCTTCCTGTTTCGCTTTTGGGTAGAGTTCCTTGCTGACTCTTTCGAAGGCCTTGGCGGCGTTGGCTGTGGCGTTAGACGCCGCTTTCTGGCCGCTGCTCTTAGCCTCCTTGCTCCCCTTGGAAGGCGCATCTGCCGCTCGCCCCGGGCCGGTGAAGTAAATGGCCCCCGAGAGTGCGATAGCTGTTACCATCAGATAGTTCTTTTTCATTTTCGCTCCCCCTTGTTGATGCTGTTTATAAGTCATCTCACAAACTGAACTTCATTTTGAACGCAAACTTGGCGATGGATACTGCGATAATCAAGATAATCAGATAGATCACGCCGCCGGCCGCTGCTTCCGCCCACTGTCCTACTCGGAAATATTCAAAGAGAGTAACTGGTCCATATTCTTTGCCGGGCGAGGTCAGCAATATGGCAACGTCAACGTTGCGGATGGACTCGATAAAAATATAGAACAGCGCACCGCCCACCGACGGTTTCAAAATCGGTAACGTGATCTTGAAGAACACATGGCGCCAACGCGCGCCGTGCACCCAGGCGGCCTCGTCGAGTTCTTTATGGATATTCACAATGGCACCGGATGCATTGCGAAAAGCGTATGGAAAATACGCTACAAACAGTCCGAGCCCTAGCGCCCATAAACTGTTGTAAAGCGGGGTACCCAAGAAAATGATCACCAGCCCAACCGAAAGCACCAGGGGCGGAAACGCCAGCGGCAAGGTGCCGATAAATTCAAATATTTTGGTGCCGTGGGCGCGGGTTCGATAAATCGTGAACGCCATGATGATTCCCGACAACACCGTGACAACAGCAATGATCACCGACAGGGTCAGTGAATTGTAAAGACCATTAACGAAACTTGGATGCTTCATCACCGTAAAGTAGTTGGTCAGGACGGCATTGGAAGGAAACTGCATGAAAGTCGCATAATCGAAATAAGGTATCATCGAGACTACAATGAGCACGATGAACGGGATGGCGATGCCCACCAGAAAATAAAATAGCACGGCGAGAAATGTGATGTACTTCCACGGGCCGATATCGATCACTTTGACACGATAGCCCTTGCCGGTTATCGTCGCGTAGCGCTCTGAAAAACGTGTGGCTCGGATATAGAACATCAGAGTGATAACCGAAAGAGCCACCAGAACCATGCTGTAAGAAGTCGCTAGCCCGGTGTTGAATTCCAAAGCCATGGAATCGTAAACGCGCGCGACAAAAACATTGATACCGCCCGGCGTGCCTTGTAACACCGGTGTTTCGAACCCGCGCAGGCCGCGCAAAAAGTTGAGGACAAAGGCCGAAAGGAACGCGGGGACCGCCAGCGGAAAGGTTATGTGCAGCATCGTATGAACCGGCTTGCTGCCCGCGATATACGCGCTTTCCTCGAGTGACGGATCGAACGATAAAAAAACTGGCAGCAAGAAAAGATAGCCTAATGGCACGCAGGCCAGGCCGAACACCCAAATCATTCCGGCCAAACTGAAGGCGTTAAACCACAGCGGGTTGGTACCGGTAAGTTGCTCGATCATATTGTTGAGGATGCCGGATTTAGGTGCCAGCAACAGAATCCATGCGATGTTTTTCATGATTGGAGGCATCAAGATAGGATAAAGCGGCATCAGCTCGACCAGGCGTTTCCCAGGGGTATTCGTGCGCGCGACGATCCAGGCCAGCATTGCCCCGATGCCAGTCCCCAGGGCCGCCGATCCGGCCGCGTACAAGAT
>JAJONK010000465.1 GCA_021323355.1 Deltaproteobacteria bacterium | reverse complement strand
CCGATGCGGGGGATTTTTTCTTTCTGCTGCGCTTGAATGGGCAAACAAAATGCAAAGAGCACCGCGCAGAGAGTAATGACAGTGATTTTTATGTCCATATCTTTTCTCTGTCTCGATCACTCGTCATGCGCCACACGCTCTTCTCAGTTGATCACCCGATCCGCCCGCGCCTGCATCGCTTGAGGAATTGTCACGCCGATTTGCTTCGCTGTCTTGAGATTAAGCACCAGCTCGAACTTCGTCGGCTGCTCCACCAGTAAATCCACGGGCTTTTTCCCTTCGGCGGTTTGTCGACGAAAAATGACGCTAACCGACACGTGCGGCAAATGGATTGACGAAAGCCGATCCGGCGATTAATCTGCAAGCATGAAGCCCAATCATGAGAAAGTCTTAAAAGAGGCGCTGCGTCTTCCCACCGAGGCGCGTGCCGCGCTTGCTGGTCATCTGCTTGAAAGCTTGGATGAGACAGTCGATGAGGATGTTGAATTGGCGTGGAGTGAGGAGATTGCGCGACGCATCGATGATCTAGATCGGGGTAAAGTAAAGACGATTCCTTGGTCCGTGGCGCGGCGCCAGATCCTCGGACGATCCGGTGGCCGCTCCAAACGTTAGGTTCCATCCCGACGCGATCGCTGACGCAACTGCGGCCTACGAGTGGTATGCCGAACGCAATCCCTCTGCTGCGAATGCTTTCATTTCTGAACTCGACAATGCCATCAGTCAAATCCAAACTGGTCCGGAGCGTTGGACCATGCATTTGCATGGTACGAGGAAATTTCTCCTCCGTCGTTTCCCGTATGGTGTAGTTTACCGGATCACCAAATCCGCCATTCAGGTTATCGCTGTGGCCCACGGGCGCCGCCGCCCTGGTTATTGGAAGTCGCGGCGGCTTTAAATCGGATAAGTCCATAAGAGTTCAAACAGTTACGTTAGCGCTGATTTTAATTCCAAATACTGTACTCATGCCTATTTAAACACTCGATCCGCTCTTGCCAGCACGTTCGGCGGGATCGTCAAACCGATCTGCTTTGCCGTTCTCAGGTTGATGACCAGTTCGAATTTCGTGGGCTGTTCGACTGGTAAGTCGGCCGGCTTCGCCCCCTTCAAAATCTTGTCGACCATCAACGCAGCGCGCCTTGAGGGCTCGAACCGGTCGGCCCCATAGGACATCAAGCCGCCGCTCTCGACAAAATCTGGCCGAGGGTAGATCGCCGGCAGTCGATTTTTTGCCGCGAGGTCCACAAGCTGTTGTTGATTCGTATAGAAGAACGGGCTCGCCAACACGGCCAGAGCAGCACTACGGGCTCTAATCGCCTCCTTGAACCCATCCTCGAACTTGTCCGCGCTGCTTACCTCGATCGGGTGAAGTTGCAGAGCCAGTTCTCGTGCCGGCAATTGGCTTTCTTTCCATTGTTGCGCAGACCCTGGATTTTGAGGATCCCACAGCACCGCCAGACGAGAGAGTGTGGAAACGGTTTCCTTGAGTAAATCAAGACGCTTGCCGGCTAACGCCGACGCAATCGCGGTGAAACCTGTGATGTTTCCTCCAGGCCGCGCCAGGCTATCAACCAGCCCGAGGGCAACAGGATCAAAGCCGCCATGAAAAACGATGGGGATCGTACGTGTGGCGTTCTTGGCGGCCACAGCAGCGGGCGTCAAGGATGCAAGGAGCACATCAACCTTGAGACGGACCAATTCATCAGCCAAGGCGGGGAGTCGTTCAAGCTTATCTTCAGCCGATCGGTACTCGAATATTATGTTTTTGCCTTCAGCATAGCCGAGTGCACGGAACTCTCGACCGAATTGCCTGCTGCTGCGCCTCGACAGATGAGCAAAGCGCAAAGAGCAATGCGGCAAGAGTAGACGAAATTATTCGACCCCTGGAGCGTCCAATCCAAAATCCAAAATCGAAACTCCTAAATTGGTTCACCTGATCACTCGATCTGCCCGCGCCAAAACATTGGGTGGAATGGTGAGGCCGATCTGCTTCGCGGTTTTCAAATTGATGATCAGCTCAAATTTTGTTGGCTGCTCGATCGGAAGATCGGCAGGCTTGGCTCCCTTGAGGATTCTGTCCACGTAGATGGCGACGCGCCGGTAGCTGTCTGCGAGGTCCGCCCCGTAGTACATGAGCCCGCCGGCATCTACAGCTTCTCTGTTGGTGTACACCGAGGACAACCGATTCTTTAATGCAAGGCTGGTGGTCCGTTTGTGATTAGCATTCATTAGCGGGCCCCCAAGAACGTAAATCCCATCCGGGCGCTCCTTCTTTAGCGCAGCGAATACGCTCTCGAAATCATCCGTAGCTCGTACTTCCCAAGACCGCACATTCAACTCAAGCGAACGCGCCGCTACCGGGAGAACCTCTTTCACCTCGATGACACTCGGGGCGCTCGCCGGATCATAGAGAACCGCGACGCGAGCAACTTTCGGAACGGCTTCTTTGAGCAGCTCCAGTCGTTTACCGCCTAATTCTGTGGAAAGGAGAGTAAGACCGGTGACGTTGCCGCCCGGCTGGGCGAGGCTTTTCACCAAACCTCCCTCGATCGGATCGGACCCTTGGCCTAGCATAATGATAGGGATCGTCGTCGTCGCATTCTTCGCGGCCCGGATGGCTGTGGCTCCTCCTGTTGCCAGAATGATATCAACCTTGAGACGCACCAACTCGGCCGCAAGCTCAGGGAACCGCTCGCGTTTTCCCTCAGCGTATCTGTACTCGATAGCTATGTTCTGTCCCTCTACGTAACCAATCTCACGCATAGCCAGCCGAATTGCCTCGGCACGAGTGGACTCACCAGATGCATCGAGCACCGAGAGATATCCTATCCGGTGGACTTTCTTAGACTGCTGCGCCTCGACAAGATGAACCGATACCAACACAACGGTTACGAGCATCGCCGCAGTAAACATGTCCCTGCTGAATGACAACCTTGTGCTGATCAACGATGGTGTTATAGAATTCTTCGCTGGAGGGATCGTCATGCGTTATTCCGTGCTTCTTGAACCCATAAACGAACCTGAGTTTCAGGGTTATTATTACGCGCATATCCCGACTCTGGACCTGACCACTCACGGCCAAGGTATTGCAGGAGCGATCGCTGCCGCCCAGGAATTGATTGAGGTGTGGATTGGCGAGAAGCGGGCGCGCGGCGAGAGCGTTCCCATCGAAGCGAAGTCTTTGATCGCTCAAGTCGAGATTTCCGATGCCTTACTCCACCCGTGAAGTCCTCGCCAAACTGCTGCGCGCGGGTTTTGTCGATGTAAGACAGAGCGGTAGTCATAAAGTTTTACGCTATCCGGACGGAGGCAGACCTATGTAGCCATGCATCCCGGCACATTGCCGACGGGAACCTTCCGCAAGATTCTGAAACAAGCCTGTCTCAACGAAGAACAGTTTCGTGCTCTCTAGTCCCTGCATATTAATCTGCTTCTACAATTCGAAATCTCTCCGGAGTGAAACCGTAGAATCGCAAGTCCAAAATAATTTTGTCACCTAACCCTAACACCTCACCACTTACGTTTTACCGAATCACTTTGTCCGCCCGCGCCAGCAGCTTTTGTTGTTTTGAGATTGATAACCAGCTCGAATTTCGTCGGCTGCTCAATTGGAAGATTCGCCGGCTTCGCGCCTTTCAGGATCCTATCCACGTACGTGGCGGCACGCCGGTAGCTGTCGATCAGGTCCGCTCCATAGGAGATCAGCCCGCCGGCATCTACAAGGTCTCTGTTAACGTACATCGACGGCAACCGGTTTCTTAACGCAAATTCCGCGATCCGCTTTCCGTTAGCAAACATTCGCGGGCCCGAGGGATGTACGTAGAGTCCGTCCGGGCGCTCCTTGTTTAGCGCAGCGAATACCCGCTGCAAACCTTCGGCAGCTTCTACCTCCGAAGGCTGAACAGTCAAACCAAGTGCACGCACCGTAATTGGCAGAACTTCAACAACTTCTCGTGCAGCGCGCAGATCGGTCGGATCGTAGAGAACTGCGACCCGCGCAAGTTTGGGAACGGCTTCTTTGAGTAGCTCCAACCGCTTACCGCCCAGTTCTCTGTTAAGGAGAGTAACACCGGTGACGTTGCCGCCCGGACGGGCAAGGCTTGCAACCAGGCCTGCCTCAATAGGATCGGGTCCAGTACCGACCATAACGATGGGAATCGTTTTGGTTGCATTCTTAGCCGCCCGGACCCAATTGCCCCCTCCTGATACCACGATAATATCAACGTTGAGGCGCACCAGCTCGGTCGCAAGCTCAGAGGCTCGATCGCGCTTCAACTCCCCGTATCGGTACTCGATAGTAATGTTCTGTCCTTCTATATAGCCAAGCTCGCGCAGAGCCAGCCGAATTGCCTCGGACCGGGTGGACTCACGAGCTGGCTCAATCGACGAGAGATACCCTATCCGAGCGACTTTCTTCGGTTGCTGGGCCTCGGTGGAACCGCAAAGCGCAAAGAGCATGGCGCAAAGCGAAAGACAGTAGAAGTTTGTTCTCATGAGTTTTCAGGCCTGGTTTTCTAGCTCCCTGCTCCTTGCTCCGCGCTATTTGATCACTTTTTCCGCCCTTGCCAGCACGCTCGGCGGAATCGTCAGGCCAATTTGCTTCGCGGTTTTCAAATTGATCACCAGCTCGAACTTGGTCGGCTGTTCGACTGGCAGGTCTGCAGGCTTCATGCCTTTAAAGATTTTGTCCACATAGGTGGGGGCGCGGCGGAACGGCTCTACAAGGTCGGCTGCGTAACTCATCAGTCCGCCGGCCGGTACATAGCCAGGATTCGAGTAGATGACCGGCAAGCGATATTGCACCGGCAGATTGATGATGCGCGCTTGGTAACTCGAAAACCCAGCGCCTAATACCATTAGTGCGTCCACTTGCGTTTTTCTCGCACCTTGAAATGCGGCGTCGATATCTTCGCCCCGTCGTACCTCTACACTCTGAATGTGTAATCCCAACCCACGCGCGGCCGTTCGGTCTCCTGAATGTGAGCATCGGTACCCAATCTCGCAGGGTCCCAGAGAACAGCGATCTTCGAGATTTTCGGAAAAGCTTCCTTGAGTAACTCCAGTCTTTTATCTGACAAATCCGGTGAGAGGCTGGTAAAACCTGTAATATTCCCCCCGGGCCTTGCAAGACTGATTACAAAGCCGCGCTCAATAGCGTCGCCGACATTGATCATCACAATTGGAAGCGAGTTGGTTAGCCGCTTGGCCGCCAACGTCGATGCCGTTCCTGAGGCAACAATGCAGTCCGGTTTGAGGCGGGCCAGCTCGGAGGCAAGTCTAGCTAATCGATCTGGTTTTCTGTCGGCGTACCGCCAGTCAATTTGAATGTTTTGTCCTTCGATGTAGCCAAGTTCGCGGAGCCCTTTTTGAAATGCCGCCTCGTGAGTCTCGATCGAGCGCAGTGATAAGTAACCTATCCGCGCGACCTTCTTCGGCTGCTGCGCCTCTACCACCGCCCCGCACATCGCGAATGTGACGATAAGAACAACAATCGCCACAAATGTTTGATTTTGGATTTTAGATCTCCGATTACCGACAACAGAATCGAGAACTCGGACGAAACGCATTTTCTGCATCTCAGTTTCTTTCCTTCACTCGAAAATCGGCAATCGAAAATCCAAAGTCATTTAATGACCCTGTCCGCGCGTGCCAGCAGGTTCGCTGGAATCGTCAGACCGATCTGTTTCGCTGTCCTTTGATTGATTACGAACTCGAATTTCGTCGGCTGCTGCACAGGAAGATCACCGGGTTTGGCGCCTTTGAGAATCTTGTCCACGTAGGTCGCAACGCGCCGGTAGCTGTCAGCCGCGTCCGCGCCGTAGGACATGAGGCCACCGGCGTCTACATAAGGTCTGCCGCCTATGGACGGTAACCGCCTCTTTAACGCGAATGCGGCGATACGTTTATTACTGGCAGCCATCAGCGGGCCTGCGCCGAGCACGTAAAGTCCATCGGGAGGCTCCTGACTTATTGCGGCCAAGACGTTCTCCAAACCATCGGCAGTTCGAACCTCCCACGTCCGAACAGTCAATCCCACGGCGCGCGTCGCGACTGGAACGTCCTCTTTAATCTCGCGTCTCGCGGCCGGAATGGCCGGATCGTATACGACGGCGATACGGAGAGTTTTGGGAACGGCTTCTTTGAGGAGATCCAGCCGCTTCCCGCCCAGCTCTCTGCCCAGGTTTGTCACACCCGTAATATTGCCACCGGGGCGTGAAAGGCTTTCAATATGTCCTGCCTCAACAGGATCGGAGCCAATACCGATCATGACGATCGGAATTGTCTTGCTCGCATTTTTTGCCGCGAGAAGTGGCGGGTCGCCTCCCGCTATCACGATGATATCGACCTTGAGACGCACCAGATCGGCGGCAAGCTCACGGATTCGATCGAACTTCGCCTCTGCGTAACGGTACTCGGTGACCAGGTTTTGTCCTTCTATATAGCCAAGCTCGCGAAGCGCGCGCTGAAGTGGCTCGGCACGTGGGTCGGAGGAATGCGAGAGCGACGATAGATATCCGATCCGCGGAACCTTCTTCGGTTGCTGCGCCGACGCAGAATAGCTAGGCGCAAAGAGCAGAGCGCAAAGAGCAAGTACAATGATTGTTCTTTTCATGTCTTTCTCTGTGATTCGATCCACTCGTCCCTCGACACCCGACACTCGCCCCTTCTCACTTGATCACCTGATTCGCGCGCTCGAGCACGTTGACCGGGATTGTCAGACCGATTTGTTTTGCCGCC
>JAJONK010000464.1 GCA_021323355.1 Deltaproteobacteria bacterium | reverse complement strand
GGCGGGTGTTTTTCCTCTGGAATGTGATCGCAAATAGAATCGCCCACAATGGGATCAGAGTACCCTATTCGATGGGTCAGAGCTAAGTGGATTCCTCTGCAGCGCTTCTTTTTCGGGCCAAGTAATGCAAGTACAAAGACATAACCTGAACGGGTCTCAGACATATGCCCGATGGCTGCTCGAGCGATACCTCTGGTTTGTTAAGATCGAATCTTGTATTTTCCCTCGAGTTCCTGCACGTAACCACTCTCGACTACCTTTTTTTGTGGACGCGCTCATCCAGAAGATCCTCAACCTTGGATTTCGCAATCTTGAGATGGCAGAGCGACGATTTTCTTGTACAGTTCTCAATCCTTTACGCTGGTAAAAGTATAAGCCGTCAGATCATCCAAAAGGTTGTATTATATCTCGGGCTCCCCCTTGTAGTTTCAATGGAACATCACGGTTGCGTATTTTCATTTAATGACTTCAAATCAGGAGGGCGACAGATTCGTTCTTTGTAGGAGGTCGATGTGAAACAAACATTGGCTTGGTTGATTACCATTTTATTGATACTGGCGTTGTTCGCGCCTATGCATTTACATGCAGAAAAAATCCGTGTGGGAAGCGGCGGCTTCACACCTCTTCACTCGATGATTTGGGCGGCTCACGATCAAGGAGTGTTTAAAAAATACGGCTTTGACGTCGAATACCTGGCGTTAAACAGCGGGACATTGGGGGCACAAACCCTACTCTCCAATGAAATCCAGTTTCTTTTCTCTACCGGTGCTTTGGCGGTTACCGCCAATTTACAGGGCGGTGATATGACCATGGTTTCCGGCGGGTTTAACTTTTTTGCTTTCAAGCTGGTGGCTCGCCCCGAGATCAAGAGCGCGGAGGATCTGAAAGGAAAACGATTTGCGATCAGTCAGTTCGGCTCGGCCACCGATTTTGCTGTTCAAGCGAGTTTGGAAAAGCTTGGGATCAATCCGAGGCAGGCAAGCCTCATTCAACTAGGCGGCAACCCCAGTCGCATAGCAGCACTTACGGGTGGATCTGCGGATGCGTCGGTGTTCAGCGAGCCGGTCGCCACGTTGGCGATTAAAAAATATCGCATGAATCTAATCCTCGACATGGCGGCGGCGGGTCTCGCGTTTCCTCAAAGCACCCTGATGGTAAAGAGAAGCTACCTGGAAGCGAACCGTGACAAAGTCACATCGTTCTTGAAGGCAATGATCGAAGGTCTTTACATCGTCAAGAAGGACAAGGCATTGGCCATTCAACTCACGAAAAAATACATCCGGGCCGAAGACGAAATGTATGCTGTAGGCTATGACTATTTTTTAGGGCAATACGGCGAGGATCTTTTAAACATGCCCGATCGCAAGGGCCTCGAACTGGTAATTGCGCAAACGGCTAAGACCAACCCAAAAGCAAAGGGACAAACCCCCGAATCGCTCCGATTGATGGACGCGAGCGTCCTCGAAGAAATCAAAAAAAGCGGGTTCGTCGATAAGCTGAAGAGGTGATCATTGAACGCATCTCCCTAGCACCGGGTCCCGATCAGTGAATTACGTTTAGAATTGCGCTCGTATTTATTGATACAGTTTGTCGATGAATCCCGACTTGTGAATTTCTTCCAGCAGTGACAGATCCGAAAAATCCGTTGTCTTGATCTCCTTCGCCTTTGGATTCAAGCGTCCGATAAAGTCGAGGGTAAAGCGCACCGATTCCGGATCCGGAGTCAGGTTCTTTTCCACCCGCCCGGCGATTTCCCCATAAAAAAATTCGATCACCTTGGGATCGCGGGCACCCAGATAATCGGCAAAAATATTGATGGTTTCCCTTTTATTGTTAATCAGGAAATGAATCCCTTCGATGTAGCCTTTCAAGAACCTCAGAAGTTTTTCCCTATTTCCTTGTAGGTAGTCGCTTCGGACGTTGATGCCGCCTGCAATAACCGGGGCGTCGATCTTCGCTAAGGACTTCATGCCGGCCTCTATGGCGACCCTATCGTAGGGCGGCGTGATCATGGCAGCGACCACCAATCCCTTCTCCAGAGCTGCGACTCGGGCGCTTGGGTTACCTCCGATGGGTAAAAACTTCACTTCTTTCTCCGGATCGATACCATTGTCTAGCAGCAGCTTCGATAAGCGCAGCTCGAGCGAACTGAATCCTTGGCTGCCGATACCGATTATCTTGCCTTTTAGTTGCTTGACGGAGTCGACACTTCGCTGCGTCACCAGGGTGGAACCAAGGGAGTTGGTGGTCACCCCCAGGCGCAGATTGTTTCCTCCTTTTAAGTTCGAAATGATTGCAGATGTGTCTGAACCGATGACGACGTCCAAACTGCCGCTGAGTAGCGTCGGAATAATCACGGCGCCCGATAATAGAATGAGCTCCACGTCGAGATCATATTTCTTCCAGAAGCCTTTCTTTGCTGCGACCCATGTGGGACTTAAAGCGGTGGCCAGAGAGGGAAAGCCAACACGAAGCTTGTCAGCGGCAGAAACACTGACGGATGAGCCGGCAAGATAGGCAATCACAAGCAGCGAAAGCAGGAGACGGAGCATTTAGTTGGCCTCTCTTAAGGAATATTCGATGTTCCGTTTGACCATCCAGGTCTTACCCATGGCGGAGTATGCGCCGCTCTTCATATACGATTCGACTTCACCCGGGCTTTTTCTACCTGCCTTCATTTCTTTGAGCCGCCCGTCAAAATCTTCCAGATAGCTGCGAAACTTCTCGAAGGCCGATTTGTAAACGTCGTAGCCGCCGCTCGATACCGGCCCATGTCCAGGCACCACGGAAACGAATTCGTGGCCAAGCAGGTGATTGATGCTCTGGATCCAATTGGGAATGTTGCCGTATACGGTGACCGGGTGAAAGTCCGTGTAAAGTAGGTCGCCGGCGAAGAGTATCCTGTCGCGCTCAAGAATAGCTATAGCGTCTCCGCGGCTATGGCTCTTGCCGTTATAGGCTGCGAAGAGTAGCCGTACAGCCACGCCCGGGAGACGAAGTGTCATCTCCTGCGGAAACGTGATCTGCAGGTTGGCCATCTTCAAGCCGGGGAAACGGGTCCACAGCTCCGGCGATCGTCCCGCCATCTCGGCGAATTTTTCGTCACCGTCTTCCTCCAACGCCTGATAGCAGCCATTCGTGCCGACCACGACCGTTCCGTTTTTCGCGAAATAGTCATTGGCGGA
>JAJONK010000463.1 GCA_021323355.1 Deltaproteobacteria bacterium | reverse complement strand
AGACAGGCGGCGGAAGCCTCGAGGCTTGGCGCTTCAACTATTCGTTTGCTGATCCGCCGGCGTGAATTACAACCGCAAAAATCGGCCGCCGCGTATTGGTCAAGAGAAACGACTTGGAGAGCTTTTTCGATTCAGCAGATCCAAGCAGGCCAGCTATAATTTTTGCGCTTGCCTAGTAGGCATAATGCCTACATATTGGCTTTGTGACAAAGGATGAGTTCAAACAGCTTCGGCGCTAAAGCGGGTCATACCCAGGCGAGCCTCGCTAAAGAAATGAACGTGCATCTCCGAACCGTGACGCGATGGGAAATCGGAGAGGTAATTATTCCTAGAGTCGTCGAATTGGCGCTGCGCTATATCGCCGAGCACGCAAACAAACAACAGAGGCGTTAGTCATGGCTAAAGGCATGTACGAGCGCAAGGCCAAGAATGGGACGTAACTTATTACATCCGATCACATCCGATATCAGGTAGACGGCACCGAATCAAAGAGCGCGTGGGGCAAAGGTCGCGGGGATTCACTCGGGAGCTGGCAAAAGAGGCGTTAAAATCGCGCCCGGGGGATATGGCTCGCGGTCATTTCAATCTGGAGAAAACGCGCCGGCCGATTCCTTTCTCAAACTTCGCCGAGCGATATCGAGAATTTGCCAGCGGATATAAGCGAGAATGGTACGAGGAAAATACATCGTCGAAGAGTTTGCAACATTGTTCGGCGATACTCCCTTGGCGCAGATCACTACTTGGCAGATCGAGAAGTGGAAATCAGACAAAGCAAAAACGGTCCAGCAGGCGAGAGTCAACCGATGCCTTTACGGTCATGAAGCCATGTTCAAAAAAGCTCTTGATTGGGGACTAACAAAGAGCAATCCGGCCACGGGTGTTAAGCGGTTTACGGTTACCTCAGAGCGGACCCGGTTCTTAACCGGCGATCAGGTTCAGACTCTGGTCGAAACCTGCAAAGCTGACGTGACCTCGCCTTGGCTTCACCCTTTAGTGGTACTCGCGCTAAATACCGGCATGCGGCAAGGCGAATTGCGGGGCTAAAGTGGAGTGATGTTAGTTTTGAACGTGGTGTCATTACAGTAATGCAGACTAAGACGCTACGCTTGAAGGCTATCGCTCTCAATGAGGATCCCGCGAGGCGCTTAATTGGTTACAAGCCAATCGCTACGGTGATATGCTGTTCATTGTGGCCTTGGGGCGATGCAGTCGGCAAGACTACCGTCTACGATGCCTTTAAAAGAGCCTGTAAGGCCTCAGGAATCGAAAACTTCCACTTTCATGACCTTGCCCGGCAGACCTTCGCTCCTCACCTTGTCATGGCCGGGTTTGATTTGGTCACGGTAAAAGAATTGCTGGGCCATAAACATATCAATATGACATTGGGGTACTCTCACCTAATACCGGAACACAAGGCGCCAGCTGTCGCCAGATTAGGAGAACGGTTTAAAGCCGACGAATTGAAGTCTCAGAACGAAGTTGTTGCGCCGGAACTAAAGAAGCGATCAACGCGGTTTGACGCCGAAGTTGGAACAAACCGGAACAGTTTTTGGTGAGGAAAGGACGAGGATTAGGATTGTTGAATGATAATGCTTCGTAACTGGAGGCGGCGAGCGGATTCGAACCGCTGCATCGAGGTTTTGCAGACCTCTCCCTTAACCACTTGGGTACGCCGCCTTGAAGCGATAGCTAACATGATCTTTCTCTTACATGCAAGAACGTCTCTGTCTATCTTCTGTTTATATTGACAACTCTAGGCTAACCACGTAATTAAAAACAAAATCGGGGAGTTCTCTTAATGGCGACGACGATTACTAGCGAGTGTATCAACTGCGGGGCCTGCGAACCTGAGTGTCCAAATAACGCGATCAGTCAGGGTGATCCTATTTATGTCATTGACCCGCTTTTATGCACGGAGTGCGTTGGGTTTCATGATTTCGAGGCCTGCGCCGCTGTCTGCCCAGTCGATTGCTGTGTAACCGATCCCAATAATATAGAGAGCGAAGAAGTTCTGATTGCTCGGGCCAAAGCGATCCACCCGGAAACCAGTTTTGGCGATGATTTCCAGTCGCGATTTCGCAAGGGCAACGGAGCTCAGGTTGCTCCTGCCGTTGATGCATCTGAGAAAAGCGCGCTGCCGCCTGTTGCACCCGTTACGGCTGCCGCTGCCATGACAATTCCATCGGTGAAGCCACTGACGCCTCCTGCTGTCACAGCGGCTAAGCCGGCGGTCGCTCCGGCCAATGTTGTTGAATCAACCCCAAAAACCGCGCCCGAGCCCAAGAGAAAAGCCAAACCAAAAAAGATGTTTCCCAATGAACTGCCGAACGACTTCGACGAACTTGTAATACAATTTCGAGGTGGAAAGTTAAGCCGAATTAAGCGCTTGCTCATCGGATTGTCTCAACCCGTGCTCGGCGCGTTACCGCATAAGATGAAGAAAAGCCTAGAGTCAGCGGTACAAAATCCTGTTGTTTTCAGTGCTGCCGGCAGCACGGGCCTGAACATCCTTCATAATGCGGTGTTATACCCAATTGTGCTGATGGTACTGGCCGCGGTGGTCAAGGGGCCGGCGGTTCTCTTCAGTCAAGACATCAATATATTCGTTTTTATTGGTATTATCCTAGCGCTAATTGAGGGAATTTATCGGTTGAGAGATGGAATCTTTCACGCTAAGCCTACAGAAGAGATGAAGTTACCGGCGGCGATTTACGGCATCCCGCTAGGCATTTTATTGCAACCTTTGTTGGCCAAGCAGACTGGTATGGTTCGCAATCTGCCGATTCCCGTCGATGGTTTTTACTCCCGGGGTTTCGTTGACAAGCTTGAACGCGAAAGACGTTACGGCAATGTTTATACCGTTGAAGATCGAGGCGGGGCGTTGCTCTTACGGCTTGAGTTTCCCCGGTCGCTACCCGACATCGGAGTTGCTGATCGTCAAAAGATATCCGATGAAATGCCCGACTATGATTATGATCTTGCCCTTAAAGGTGGGCAATTTATAGTTCGAGGCAGGTGCAGTGACGAGCGGGTCAGAAAGATCTCCTCCAGTGTGGGCGCGTTTCCGCCGGAATTTACCACCGTAATTCCACTCCACTGCAGGATCGAATTGTTGGATTTGCGCATAAGTTCGAAAATAAGCTGCTTGAAGTCCTTCTGTTAAAAGATCGAAGCACTCCTTTGGGAGCCACCTATCAGTAAAGATAAGTCTGCCCAAACTACTTCTCGTAACCGGCCTGAGCCACAAGATAGTGAAGTATCCTGTGGCTTTTTTGCGTCGAGCAAGGTCGCTTCGGTTCGTTCAATGACCGCCGCAGATATAGAAAATGTCATTGCCATAGAAAGGGCATCGTTTCAATTTCCCTGGAGCACCCGTTTTTTTTTAGATGAACTACAGGTGGACTGCGCCCGTTCCATTCTGGCCGAAGTGGAAGGCCGCATTGTTGGTTATGTTCTGTTCTGGTTCCTGCCTGAAGAAGTAGATATCCACAACATCGCCGTGCATCCCGATTTTCGCCGGCAAGGGATCGGGCGGCTTCTACTTGAGCAGGTGGTTGATGCGGCCCGGCGCCAAGAACGGCTTCGAGTAAC
>JAJONK010000462.1 GCA_021323355.1 Deltaproteobacteria bacterium | reverse complement strand
TGTCAGTGGCGCGCCATTGTGAAATTTGATGCCCTTTTTGAGCTTGAACACCCATTGTTTTCCTTTGAACTCCCAGGACTCGGCAAGGACGCCGACCCAGGCCTTTTTTGTGTAATCCAGTTCCACTAGCGGTTCGATGACGTGCTGCCAGTTGCCATAAATCGAACCGGAACTTTGATTGTAGGGATTGATCGAATCGGCAACGGTGTTCTGATAGATGGTTACGCGATCTCTGGAAGCGGCAAAAACATTACGAAACAGGTAAGGTGCGGTGATGACGCCTGCGCCAAGCGCGGCGGATCCTTTTAAAAAATTTCGCCGGCTGATTTCGTGATTCCTTTTAGACATGCGATCCTCCTCGATCGTGATCGGCCAAGCTATTCGTCACCACTAAGAACATGATGACGACAGCCGGAATATTTAGTCGTTCCCGAGCAGAGTTCAACATTCTTGCGATGAGAGCAAGCTCTGCGCAGCGAAAATAAGTTCAGACAGATGCTTTACCTCCTTCACGATTGTACTCTAAGCTCCTTGGGAGAGAACATTCGGAATGTATTCGCTTGGATCCATCAACTGCTCGGCGGGGCGCGCAGACAGATTGCACGAACAAGATCGATGGAAAAAACAGCCGCAGCCAGCCGGTGGAGTCGCGCGCGATTCGGTTTAGCGAGGGTGCGATCAGAGCAGCGATAAAACCCGATAGTACTGCCAAGCTAAGTTCATGATTTCTGCTCCTGCGCGCCGCCAGACTGTTGGGACTCTAACCAAAGCATCACGGTGAGTCTAGATAACCGCAGGTAAGCCGAATAAAGTTTTGTCCCGACATCAACACAGCAGCGGAGTCACGACGTCACATTCTAATCATTCTTGCGCGAATACTCTGAATTTGCGCTGCCTCTTACTGGCATGATCTCTGCGTCCGATCTGGTGAAGGGCAACGCTATAGAACGACCCATCGCTCGGATGCATAGTCAGAGGTTGGATTTAGTCGGGGAGAAAAGCCGGACAGAAAGGAGGTGAGTTAAAATGGCGGAAGAGAGCTGCGCTCATCCGGATTGTGATTGTGCGCTGGAGAAAGGGCAGGGCGTATCGCGCGACGGAGAAACTTTCTGCAGCGAGCACTGTGCAGATGCCAGCCAATCGGGTTCCGGTGATTGTGAATGCGGTCACGCCGATTGTCAGTGACACCCAGGGGATGGTGACCGTAGTCGCCGTCCCCTGCCTTTCATTCCCTATGCTTCGTTGTTGCACTGTGTTTTGTGGTTGACCATATCACTCCGCTCAGGCGGGTAGTCCCCGGCCGGCGGCGGCTCACCTGCGCGTCAAAAAAAATCAACCTCTGGAGCACACCCCGCTAAACGTTTAAATTAAGTCTTGTTCGGCAGTGGTGTGGGATCCAATTCGGCGGCAGGAGGAGCAGATCGATGAGTATTCATCCTTTGGCGGGAAAACCCGCGCCCCAGGAAGTTTTGATCAACGTCGGCGAACTCGAGAGGGCGTACTACGACCGAACTCCCGACATTGATAATCCATTGCAACGAGTGAGTTTCGGCACGAGCGGTCACCGTGGGAACCCGCTGGACACGTCACTCAATGAGGCGCATATCCTGGCGATGAGTCAGGCAATCTGTGATTATCGCACCACCCAGAAAATAACCGGGCCGCTCTTCATGGGCAAGGACACTCACGCGGTTTCCGGTCCGGCGCAGCGCACCGCCCTCGAAGTTCTCGCGGCCAATAAAGTCGAAACCGTGATTCAGCGCGACGATGGCTTTACGCCGACGCCATCGATCTCCCGAGCAATTTTGAATTACAACCGCAATAAAAAAAATGGTTTTGCCGACGGCATCGTCGTGACACCGTCGCATAACCCGCCGGCGGATGGCGGATTTAAGTACAACCCGCCCAACGGCGGCCCCGCCGATACTGACGTGACCGACTGGATTCAGCAGCGCGCCAACGATCTATTGAAGAAGGGCAATCGGGAAACGAAACGGCTCTCCTATGATGCCGCGCTTCGTGCAGCCAACATTCATCAACAAGATTTGCTGACGCCCTATGTCGATGATCTGATCGAAGTTGTCGACATGGAAGCAATCAGCGCAAGTCTTGTAAAAATCGGTATTGACCCTCTTGGCGGCGCGGCAGTCTCTTACTGGCAAGCCATTGGCGAGCGATACCGGTTGGACCTGACGGTGGTCAATACTCAAATCGATCCTACTTTTAAGTTCATGACGCTCGATCACGACGGGAAAATCAGGATGGATTGTTCGAGCCCCTACGCCATGGCGAGCTTGGTGAATCTGAAGGATCACTACCAGATAGCTATGGGCAATGATGCCGACGCCGACCGGCACGGCATCGTCACGCCGGGCATTGGGCTGATGAATCCCAATCACTATCTGGCGGTGGCTGTTGATTATCTCCTAGCCAACCGGTCGAATTGGAATCCCCGCGCTTCGGTCGGCAAAACTCTGGTGAGCAGTTCGCTGATCGACCGAGTAGTGGATTTACGCGGGCGCAAGCTTTTCGAAGCGCCGGTCGGTTTCAAATGGTTTTCACAAGGGCTGCTTGACGGCACGATTTGCTTCGGTGGCGAGGAAAGCGCCGGGGCCAGTTTTCTATGCCGCAAAGGGTCGGTCTGGACCACCGACAAGGATGGAATTATTCTCTGCCTGCTCGCGGCGGAGATCATCGCGCGGACGGGAAAAGATCCCGCCGAACGCTATGAAGAGATTGTTGGAGATCTCGGCAGGCCTTATTACGCGCGCACCGATATCCCGGCAACCGCGGCACAAAAAGCGGCGCTTAAAAAGCTCAGTCCTGAGACGTTGTCGGCTGAGCAATTGGCGGGCGAAGCGATCATCGCTAAGCTGACGCGAGCGCCGGGCAACAATGCTGAGATCGGCGGGCTCAAAGTCGTTTCACAAAACGGCTGGTTCGCCGTGCGCCCATCGGGAACTGAAGACCTGTGCAAAATTTACGCAGAAAGCATGCGCAGTGAGGAACATCTCAAGCAGATCCAAGACGAAGCCTGGCAGATCCTGCAAGAGGTTTTCACAGCGAGCGCATGACGAGTGACGGTAATATCTGGCGGAGAAGGGAGGGAGTCGAACCCTCCGGGAACCTTACGGCCCCCAGACTATCTGGCGGAGAAGGGAGGGAGTCGAACCCTCCGGGAACCTTACGGCCCCCAGACTGGTTTTGAAGACCAGCGGCACCACCGGGCACCTTCCTTCTCCATAAGTGAAATCAACCACTTACCGCGGTTGCATTGGGTGTGCTGGATTCCTTGGGGAAGCCCTGGGAACAATCGAACACGATCGCCACGTCGGTTTTCTGGATGTGAATATATCTGGCGTGCATTTGCCAGCTTTTATGACCGGCCGCTTTCATCGCCACTTCAGCGGGAATACCGCGCCGCGCCCATGATGTCTTTGCGCAGTGTCTCAGATCATGGAAGCAAAAGTTTTCGATCTTCGCTCTTTTCAGCGTCGATGCCATGGCGTTCTCAATCATTGTCTTGTTTATCGGCCTACCGTTCTTAGTGAATACGTGCCGGGAAGTTAAGCTTTGAACCTTGCCGCGCTCTGCGCGGATCTCTTTAAGAACTTCTCTCACGATGCCCGTTAATGGAGACACCTGTTCGACGCCGGTTTTGATCCGGCCATCTCGAGGAACAATAACACCGGATTTCTCATCAACCATATCATCGGTCAGTCGTAGCAAGTCGCCCTGGCTTAGGCAAGTTTCGAATGCCACGATAAGTACTCGTCTGAACCAGAGGGGAGCCGCGCTTAATAGTTTTTGATATTCATCTGCGTTTAATATTCGATTCCGTTCACCCTTTTTTGGCAGCTTCATTGCCGGCATGACTTGAAGCATCTCCGGCACTGCTCGCCGTAAATATTTCCTGAGCGTTGCCAGCTCATTCGCTACGGTTGACCGCGAAACCTTCTTTGTGATCGATTGCTTGCCGCCTCGAATGATTCCTTCTTGGGTGCGCATGCTTATATAGGCCTCGATCTTTTGAGATGTAATCTCCGCGAGCGGTAAGTCTCCGAAGAACCGCTTCAAATGATCGCATGAGCGTGAATCACGTTCCCACGAACTCACCTCAAACGCTTCCTCATCTCTTCGCTTGGTGCGCTCGCGATCGGCTTCCAGGCAACGATCAGCCCATTTGCTAAAAGTTAACTGCCGCGCGTTGCGATCGTCGCGCTCTTTGTCGAAGTCAACCTTCTTGAGATTGTCCGCGAGCCGGATCGTCAAACCCTGCCGTGCGGCCTTCTCACCAGTACCGAGGGAAAACTTTCGCCGCTTTCCCTTCCAGTCCGTGAAGATCGCATAGTATTTAGTATGCCAGTCGCCGGCTGAGATCTGATACTGCCGTCTGTAAAGATGTTCGGCCACTCGTTCGAAGGTTTCTTTATCTCCTGTGTTTTCTTGCATAACACCTCTTTACAATCACAAGTTTATATTCGCTTTCATGCTTCTTGCACCTATACAGTGTCACTGAGGGAAAATGGTTTGCGGCTCGTTCGCCCAGGAGTTCGCGCAATTTGCCCAGGGTCGATTCTTTGCAGCGGAGCCCTACTATAATGCCTCTCAGAGCCGCTGGATGGAAATGCCTGTAAGTGTGGGCCTCGTCGAAAAACACGAGTCTTTTTTCGTTTTCATAGTTCCAGCTTTTATATTTTCGCAAAGCCATAGCTTTCACGTCTTCACTAGAGAATTTGATCCAATTCACCACTGGATATTCTTTCTTATAATCGACATCGGCGGCTTCCAAAAAAAGTTGGGGGTCCCTTGCGACCTCAAAAACGAAACATAATCCTTCATGCTTGAAGCCATAATGGGCCCACATCAGTATGCTTCTAGGATCGCCCGCGAAAGAGTAAACGCCGGCTTCTTTTGTGTCACGCTCTGAGGTGGCGACAACTTGCGCCAAAATCTGTTCGTTGTTCATTGCAACCGCTTTGTGCAATTGGCGTTTTCGTTCGCTCCATTTCATTTGTGGAACAAACTTTTGCAGCTGTTTGAAGCGTTGGAGTTTCTCTTGGATCGTTCCTTCCACCACGAATTTCGCGGACATATCGAACGGGTCGTTAAAATCAACAGGAGAACTGAGCCACATTCTCGATCGCACTAGCAAGTCTCGGATACGGTCGATCGAAACCGGATCACGGGGATCTAAAACTCTGAACTTATAAAGGAACCTTTTAGTTCGAGGTTTGGTCCTGTTCCACAGGAACCGACGCCGCTCTCTATAACTCAGACCGCTAAGATAAGTTACGTTAGCCACAAACTGCATCGACTGAGCACTTAGTCCCGATGGCGCTGTTGTTTTCGTCCGTTGGGGCATTTTCTTAATTGACGGCTTTCGTTTCTTGGCCATTTAGTTCTATCTCGTCTAGATCTCTCGTCATGTTTGATTAGTCACCAATCGCCGCAGACTGGGAACTCCCAGGCCGCTCCATCGGAAAACTCACTCCCGATTTCTCCTCCTCCGCCTCTTCATTTTTTTACTCAGTTGATTCAATAACATTGCGTACGCGCCTTTCGGCTCGTTCACACCGGTTTCCCAACGTGCGACGGTATGCTGTCGTGCCCCGATCTTGTCAGCTAATTGCTGCTGAGTTAATTGCAGGGCTTGTCGAAGCTTTTTGATCTCTTGAGGGCTCATGACCTCTTATATCAATTGGTATTAATCTTTGCAAGCAGAAATCAGGAGTGGACGACCACTTGATTCACTCGCAGCGGTTGTGCTATTAACCGCGCCCTCTACGTTGAAGACGCATTACTCATCACCGCTGTGATAATTATCGCCTTCGGGCTTTATTTGGCTGCTGCATACTTGTTGATTGTGATTTAGTGGCCTGGGACGATTAACATTCTTGCTGGGCCTCGGAGGAGGTCCTAAGGCTAACCCTGCTTCCGCACCGAAGAATGGAGCACTTTATGCTCTGTTTGGTTGTTACCCACGTCCTTGCCTTGCTTCTCGGTGCGGTAATTGTATTTATATTCTTCCGTGTTGCTAAGCATGAGCCAAAAACACCCCCTAATGTTTCAAAGCCTAAACTCCCGCCGAAACGAACGCCTGAAGACCCGAGGGAAACCAGTCTCGAATATCATTGACCGATGAAATGAATCTTTAAACTCATTCGCCGGTTCTACTGAAGACTTCAACAACGCATCGCCGCCCTTGATCCACCCCCACACGTTATGCTATTTACCCCGCCCTCGTCGCGTAGGGCACTCGAACTTCTTTGATCTACTCACTGCGCGGCGAGGTCCGGGATTTTCGGGCCGTAGAGGAAACATTCATGATGGTACTGCTGGGTTATTTCCTCATCGCGGCTGTAGCCGCCGTCACAGCATCGGCGATCATCGGACTTCTTCTAACCAACTTCATCATCGATCGTTTCACATCTTCCGATCGAGCAAAGAAAGAAACACCTAGTGCTCATCGCCCTTGGCGCTTTGAGTGCTTTTCCCGTCACCAAACTCAAGCTCGCTTGGCTGGTGTTCTGAGACGCGTTAGGTAAGTACATGCCCCCACCTGGTACTGGCATCTTGTCGTTTGGGCTAGTGGCGATCCCTGTTCGCATTCATACCGCGACACATAGCGAGAACGTCTCTTTCCACCTGCTGCACGATAGATGCGGCTCGCGTGTGCGCAATCAGCACTTTTGCCCAGTGTGCAACGTCGTCGTTGAGCGCGGAGATCTCGTCCGCGGGTTCCAGCACGCCAAAGATCAATACGTTCCTATCACGGAGGAAGAACTTGAAAGCCTCGAGGCCGAAGCAAACAAGAGCATCGATCTCAAAGAGTTCATCCCGCTTGCTTCAGTCGATCCTGTCTACTTCGATAACACTCATTACCTCGGCGCCGACAAAGGCGGAGAGAAGCCCTACCGGCTGCTCGCTGATGCCATGGCGAAGAGCGGCCGGGTTGCCATCGCCGAACTTGTAAGCCGCGGGAAAGAGCAGCTTGTACTTATCCGCCCTTACCGCAAAGGTTTGGTGCTTCACACGATGTACT
>JAJONK010000461.1 GCA_021323355.1 Deltaproteobacteria bacterium | reverse complement strand
TCCGCCTTTCGGCGCCGCCGGCAATCCCGTTGACATTACCGGCGGCGAGCCGCCGACAACCTATGCAAATACCATTCGCTATGCGCTGGGCGAGCCGCGCATCCATTCGCTGATCCTCGGATACTGGCATACGATCATCACGCCGCCCATGGTATTCGCCAAACTGTGCGCCGAAGTTGTCCAGGAGGCGCGCGATAAGGGGATCGATAAACCGGTTGTAGCGTCGTTGGTCGGTGACGTGCAAGTCGAAGAAGCGAGCGATTACCTGTACGAGCGCGGTATCGTGGCGTATCCGTATACTACGGAACTACCTGTCGTGGTGCTGGGCGCCAAGTACAAATGGGCGCGGGGAGCGGGGGTGCTGTAGTCGTCATCTCGCGCTACGCTCACGTTTCAAATCGTTCCAGCTGTTCCAACCGTATCGCGCCACTCTTCCATCCGCGGCATCAGTCTGAGTGTAATCTATTCTGTGTCCGCCAGTATCATTTTTCCGGAAATGGTAGGTGTCCGAGAGACTTTCTTTCACTTTGTTTCTAGAATGATTCCGCGGGCGGCCAAGATCGGCTTTGCCGCCTTCCGGAGCCCGGGTAATCGCCTGGCGAAAACGATTCCGGCGATAGCGCAAAAGCCGCCGCCGATCGCGACCACGACGGGAGCGCCCACCTGGTCAGCGGCCCATCCTGCCAGCAAGCTGCCGAATGGTGCCATGCCGACCAGCATCATCGAGAACAGGCTCATCACCCTGCCGCGCATCTGGTTATCGGCAAGGGTTTGCAGCACCGTGTTGCTCGCGGCGATCAGCACCATCCAGCCATAGCCCACTCCGACAAGAAGCAGCAGTGACAGCCAAAACATCTGGGATACCGTGAAACAAACGAGTCCCACGCCGAATCCTAGGGTGGCGAAGACAATCACCCGGCCAAGTCCAATGATGTTTTTTCTTTGGGCGAGAAATAGCGCGCCGGTGAGCGCGCCAAGACCGACCGCTCCGAACATAATCCCGAGGGTATCCGCGCCGCTCCCATGGACTTGCGCCGCAAACACCGGCATCAGTGTCGAGCGACTGATGGAAGTTACGGTCGCATCACGACGCGGCGGCTCGGCGAATTTCATCTTGAGTAATGCCACGATGGTTGCTATGTAACTCGCCGCGTTGATAACAAAACAGATGCCTTCGCCGAACCTAGCGACGACCAGCCCGGCAAGCGCGGGTCCGACAATTCGCGCGGCGTTGATCATCGAAGAATTAAGCGCTACCGCATTGGCCAAGTCCTCTGTATCGACTAATCGATGCACCAACGCCTGGCGCGCGGGCATATCGAACGCGTAGACGACTCCCAGCGCGATTCCCAACAGGATTATATGGACTGGCTGTATCCAGCCGGTCAGGGCCAGCAATGCCAGCAGCAGCGCTTGAGCCAACGCCGCGCATTGTGTCCATATGGCGACCCGGTGAGTGGAGTAGCGATCGTTGATCACACCGCCGATTGGGCCCAAAACCAAGATCGGGATTTGCGATGCAAAGCCGACGATGCCGAGCAAAGTTGCCGATCCGGTAAGGCGATAGACCAGCCAACTCAGCGCCACCTGCTGCATCCAGGTTCCACAGACCGAGACCAGCTGGCCGGTAAGATAGAGCCGGTAATTGCGATGGCGCAGTGAGCGCCATAGCGGCGATGAAGCGGAAAAATTTAATCGCATCGGGATGAAGAGGGCAGACTTTGAACAACAGCTGCGTTTTCGAAGTTGTCTGATTATCCCACTCACTGGCGGTAAGGTGAAGGGCTTAACCGAATTGGAAATTCACACAATGAGCAAAATAGTTGCGGCGGTTGGTTTTTGGACGTAATGTCATCCGGCGCGATGTCTATGAGGATGCTGCGGTCTCTTCTCACCGGAGAAGAATAGCGAACCGAAGAAGATGCGAAACGCTCACCTATTACCAAGTAACGATAGGAATCCTGAAAGCAACGTGGTTAGAGGATCTGAAGTCCGGGAAATCGAGGCGCCACCAAATATCAGATCATTTTTTCATGGCAAGCCACCAAGTCTTTGGTGTCGGGGTGATCTGACCATCTTAAATCATACGCTTCTTGGAATTATTTCCGCTCGAGAGATAGACTCTGAACTGGCATTAGAAAGCTCACAGCTCGTAAAACAACTGGCGTTCATAAAAGACGTTTCTTTTGTAGGCGGCTGGCATTCTCCCCTCGAAGAGCAGGCGCTTCGAATTTTATTAGCTCAGGAGGTTTCGATAGTTTTCTGTGTCTCGAAAGCCCTTGAGCGATTTATTCCTTCAATCGAAGTTGTCAGTCGAGTCGTTCAGGGGCAGGCGCTATTGCTGACTCACTGTAGCCCCAAAGCGAAGCGAATCACTAGAGACGCTTCCATGCGGCGAAATGAATTGGTCGTAGAATTAGCGAAGGCAGTCTTGGTTTTATCTGCACCGGAAGGGAGCGCCTCGTTAAAGCTGGCGAGATCAGCATTGGGGCGAGGAAAGCCTGTCCATACGTTAGAGCACCGCCTGAATAAGGATCTACTAATAGCTGGCGCGGTACCCGCGACGTTGGAAACGATCGAAGAGGCTTTGCGGTAAAAACATAGCAAGTGAAACGACGCTGTAGAAATCATCTCTGAACCGGCATCGATTGTCTGCGGCTTTCGAACAGCAAGCCTTTCTCATTTGGTCTCAAACGTACCCGTCTTTTTCGAAAGTCCAGCAACTCATCCACGACGGCTTGATCAATGGAATGCTGTCTTTGTTTCTATGCCTCCGCTTCCCGTTCTAAATCGGCCGACGTATTGCTCATACGGCCCACCGGACCCCCAGTTCTCTTTTGGTATCTGGTCCATGGTCGAGTCCAATCTACGCTAGACGTCCTACTTACCAGAATGAAAGGAATTCAATTCAAACACCCATCCTGAGCGCGAGTCGCATCGGCTGTGCCAGTAGCTCCGATCCCGGGCGGAGCGGCTCGGGCTCTCCTACAGCCTGGAAGCCGGCGCGCACGTACAGGCGCAGCGCCGGACTGTCGCCACAAGTGACATTTAAGACGAGATAGCACATGTTCGCGGCGCTTGCCCAAGCGATAACCGATTCCAGCAGCATCTGCCCTGCACTGAGGCCTCTGTAGTTCGGCGCGACCCACATCTGATAGAGGTTGGCGACATCGGGATTGGAGCTTTCGATTCGGCCCCACGCCAACCCGATTGACTCTGTACCTACCTCCGCAACTAACGGGAGATCCTGGTGAGACGCGACACCCGATGCCAAGCGGGCTGACCATTCGGTGTCCGGGCGGTCTTTTTCTTGGACGAGCGTGCTGCCAAACGCGTCTGGCGAATCGGCGAGCGCGCGCAGCCGCAAGTTCTTATAAGTGCGCCATTCGTGAGAGAGGAAACTCCGGATTACAGGCATGCCGTTAGATTTCGGGCGCATCAAAAAACCTCATAGAAGCACTTGCGTCGGCTCTTACGGCAATAGCTTGACGCTTTGCCCGGGTGCGGATAGCTCATGAAAATATCATCCAGAAATCTTGCGATCTCGTTCGCTTTCAACGTGCTCGGCACGATCAAGTCGGTTGCTCTAACGCGTTTGTCGAGGGGCAACCCATAGACGACCCAAGAGTCGTTCTCACGTTGCACTTCAAGTCGAAATCGTCCGTACACATCGAATTTCATATTCTAAAGCGTAACCTATGCCATTTTATGTACATGATGAGACCCGAAAGGACTTCGGACCAGCCACAAATATCACGAGATCGAAGAAAGCGGACTACTTGATATCTCCCGCCTTCGGCGTCACCTTGTCTGTCCGCCTGGGCCCAGTACTCGTGGAATCCCGAGGGCCGAAGCCGTTCGTTACAGCCGTCGAAGCCTTGATTCCAACAAGATAGAATAGATGACGGAGTCATCTCGTAGACTTATTTTCGAACTCCTTTTCAAGGGGACCGTCTTGATGACAACGGGTGACTCCCGAAGCGTTGTAAGCGGCTAATCGTTGATAATCTCCTTTGTCATATTGTCGACGACAACTGGACTGTGAAAGTAGACAATTGTCGGTTCACCGCCATATTTGTCTTTCACGAAATTTTTCCATTCCTGCGTATAGAGATGCTCAGCATCATCTTTTGATTTCCATAGATACACCCCGCCTACGGTGCCGCCATCTTCGGATAGAAGATAGTATTTGCGAATCAATCCTGCTGCCTGTTGGTACTTCGGCGCCGTGCTCATAAATACCTC
>JAJONK010000460.1 GCA_021323355.1 Deltaproteobacteria bacterium | reverse complement strand
ACTTTCAGGCTCTACGGTTATATCGATTACCGTTAACGAGGGCGGAAAATTTGCGCCGCTTTCGGGCCATGCTTGATCGTCAATGTGAATCGGGGTCCCTTCCCATTCGATATGTATTTGCTTTCCTCTTCGAACTGGCAAACCGGTCGGCGCTGGGCTGCCTTCCTTGCACTCCTCGAGACAGCGATCAAGTGTATCATGCGCGCCTCGGGTCAGACACACCACATCGAACAAGCCATCGCCGGGATCGGCATTAGGCGCTAAAAACAAATTCGGACCGATGGATTTTATGTTCATCACCTCGAATAGAATGTATTCGCCCGAGAGATCGCGGCCGTCGACTGTAACGTGGAGTTCTATCTCTGGACATGTCAGCAGCCGGGCTTGCAACATTTCCAGAACTGAGGTGATTTTTTCCTCAGGTTCTGTCAAATGGGCCAAGTCAACATTGCCTCTGGCGTCGAGCCGGGTCATCATGTCGGTGAACAAGCCGATGCCGAGGCCCTCGACAAAATGCGCCGAACCCCACGGACCATTGGCCGCGCCGGTATCGAATTTCTTACGCATCGCGGCGCTCCATCCCTCGATCAACTGCGTCAGTGAAACGTCCATGAGGTTGAGTGTCTTGGCGATGTTGTTGGCTGTTCCTAGCGGTAAAACCGCGATCGGCGTTCCTCTGCCGATCATGAGCTTGGCAACTGTGCCAACGATGCCGTCGCCACCGGCGACCGCGATTAGATCTGCCGGTCGGTCCAACGCGCTTTTCCAATTGCTGTCCTTAGATGATTGATAAACGAGCTGGTGGCCGGCGCGACGAATCAGCTCGACTGGATCTTCGCCGCATGTTAGGTCGTCGCTGCCGGCATCCGGGTTATGAATCAGTGTAACTTTCATGAAGTTCCTTACCTTGCTGAAGCGCGCAGGCAAATGTGAAATACTCATATTAACACTGCTGAACGAGTTTGTAAGTTGCAGCTCAGAAAGGAGGCTGGGTTCATGCGTATTTTGGTTGCCAACGACGACGGCATTTACAGCCCGGGAATTGCCGCTCTAGCGGAGGTGGCAAGCAAGTTTGGCGAAGTGCGTGTAGTGGCGCCGGACGTGGAACGTTCTTCTGCCGGACATTCGATCACCGCCATGCGGCCGCTTTCGTACAGGCGCACGCCGATCGGCAATTATGAAGCTTATCGGGTTGACGGCACGCCGGCCGATTGTGTCGCGCTGGGCATCTTTAACTGGGAAAAAGTGGACGTGGTGCTTTCGGGGATAAATCTCGGCAGCAATTTGGGCAATTCCATATGGCATTCAGGTACTTTGGCTGCAGCCAAACAGGCGACGCTTCTGGGTTTGCGCGGCATCGCCTTGAGCTCAACTATCACCATCGATGAGCCGAACTTCGATCTTTTGAAGCCTTCCCTTGAAGAGGTTTTGACGCTTCTTCTAACCGACAACAAGGATTACTGCTTGGTCAATGTGAATTTCCCCGATGAAAAACCCAAAGGCCTTCGATGGACCCGCCAGTCGGTGCGCCATTACGATGGTAAGATCGCCACAGGCGAGGACCCGTTTGGACGCAAGCACTTCTGGTTCAATGTCGTTCCCGTCGAAGGAACCGAAGAGGGGACTGATCGCTGGGCGGTCGAGCAAGGTTACGTCTCCCTGACCCCCTTGCGGCTCGACCTGACTAACGAAAAGGAATTGACGGCCGCCTTGGCGCGTTATCCGCTGGGGTGATCTTCACTCGGCGCAAGCCGTTGCCCTCCATAGACCGCGCCGCCTTGCGCCGCCTGTGAGTTCCAAATAGTAGTAGAAGCGGCCATCAGAATCATAAGGAGGCAGCATGCCTGATCAACAGCTCAATGGAAGTTGTCTTTGCGAAGCAGTGCGCTATCGGGTGACACCGCCATTCATGAGATTTTCTCACTGTTATTGTTCACGCTGCAGGAAAGCGACCGGAGGCGTGCGAGCCACCAACATTGCCGTGCCGATCGATCAATTTCGTTGGACTCAGGGAGAGGAGCTGATCGCGCGTTATGACCTGCCTGAGGCAAAGAGCTTCGCCCGGCAAATATGTACCCGTTGCAACTGTCCCGTGCCTCATGCGTCACGCGATCGCCAGCGGGTCATCATCCCAGCCGGTACTTTGGATGATGAACCCGTGACCAAACCGACAGCTCATGGGCATTGGTCGAGCCGTGTGAGCTGGGTCGAGATCGACGAATCCGATTTGCCCTGTTCGGATTGAATGCGCATATGGTTTGGGCAGCCTGTTCAGAATTGGCCTGCCTCGTGTTTGCCAGAGCGAGTTGACAGTCTCCACGGCCGACCTTAGATTTTCTTCGCTGGACACGAATCTAGTTCAGGAGGATTTTTTATGGAACTTACGATATGGCGCCCGTTTGCCGGGTTGGAGAGTTTTAACTTTCAATTCAACCAGCTATTTGATCAGACTCTGGGTCGAGCGCGGAGCAGCGCGAGTTCGGCTGGAACGGTTTGGTACCCCGCGGTGGACGTTTTGGAAAGTAAGGATTCGTACCTGTTGCGCGCCGAGCTTCCCGGGATGAACAAGGAATATTTCAATTTAGAGGTGAAAAACGGAATGTTGACGGTCAGTGGCGAGCGCAAGCTCGAAGAGCCGGTCAGCGGCGTCCGATACCGCAGCGTTGAGCGGGTTGCCGGGAAGTTCTCACGATCTTTCTATCTGCCTCAAACAGTTCAGCAGGATGGAATCCAGGCGACTTATCGCGACGGCATCTTGGAAATTTACGTGCCTAAAATGGAGCATGCCAAAGCGCGGCAGATCACGGTGAGCTGATCCCACTAAGCAAATGACAGACGCGGTTTGCATATTTGTTCAGTCACTCATGCGTTGCTGATGTAACGGCGCCGGCATGATGAAGATGAATGGAAACTGCTGCTAAAAAGCTGTGACGAAGACTGTAGGGAGCATAATCGCGTTTTTGTCGTTGGGCGTTCTGCTTGTCGTCGGTTCGTCTATCAAACATCCGATCGTAGCCTTGCAATTGGCCTTGGCCGAACCGCCGGCGAGCTTGCCGGTTCCGGTGGACGGCGTTCGGGCATCGGCACTCCGTAATAGTTGGCGAGCTCCGAGAAACGGCGGTCGTCATCATCAAGGCATTGATATTTTTGCCAGGCCGGGAACGCCGGTTCGGTCGACGACAGAGGGTAT
>JAJONK010000459.1 GCA_021323355.1 Deltaproteobacteria bacterium | reverse complement strand
TAGTAGAGCACCAAATCCTCTTCCAGCTCTTTGCACATGGTTTCCAACTTTTTCGCAGCCATTATCGTTATTCTCCCTAAACAAACTCAACCAGGCACTGGCGCAGCGCCGCTACCGCACGATGCAAGTAGACTCGAACGGTTCCTTCGGTAGTCTTCATGACTTTGGCAATATCTGCGATGGGCAGGCCTTCATGGTTTCGCAAGATAAAAGCCGTGCGCTGTTTGTTTGGCATGGCATCCAAAGTCTTGTCCACACGCCGCTTGGTCTCGCCGGCAATCGCTTCCTGGTCCGGACCGGACGTATTATCCGTCAGCTCCTTCCGCTCCCGTTCGTCATCCCGTTCGCTTTCGAGCCGTTCCCAAACGACCTTCCCCTTTCGCCGCGTGTGATCCAAACAGAGATTGACGACCAAACGATAGAACCAAGTGTAAAAACTCGAGCGGCCGTCGAACTGCTTGATGCGTGAGAAGGCTCGCAAAAAAGCCTCCTGGGAGAGATCTTTGGCCTCCTCCGTATCCCGCGTAAAATCCAGGGCGATCCGGAAGGCTTTCTCCATATAACGACGGACAAGTATCTCAAAGAACTTACCCTCGCCCTGCTGACACAATGCCACAAGCTCCATATCGGGAAGATCTTCCGGCGAACGATTTCCAGGCGTTGCGTGAATTGATTTGCCCTGCCTCTGCTCGTGTTCTAAGGGTCCCTAGAGGCTTAGACGTTCCGCCTTAAAAAAGGTTAACCGCGCTTCCGCCGGCTAAAACCAGCGAGGCAAAAGGACTGGAGGATTGGTCAGTACGTCGCAATCGGGTGCTCGTGGGGAACTGCGCGCTGACCAAGAAAAACCAAAAAAAATTGTCGATCAATGGCGGGCGCCTACGCCCCGATTGTTTAGGGCCAAGGCGCATGACCCAGGGACTCAGAATTGTACAATCAGTATCAGAAGCGCGCCGGCGCTAACTTCGAGTACTGCTAGTGCCCCGGCTCCTCACCGATGCCGACAATCCTGATACTGCCATGCTTCGATTTGTATTTCCGGTTGAGAGAGATGATAACGCCGGTTAGCCCCTCGATGACATAGGCGTTGCTCCCTGGACCGCCGTCGAATGCGCGCGCGCCGATACGCCGGATAATTTCCATCACTTTCTCCTTGGCATCAGATTTGTCGCCGCAGACCAACACATCGCCGAGCGGTGAATCCACATCGGCCAAATCGACGGCCGATATGTTATGAAGCGCGCCGACCACCGGCGCCTCGTCACCGAGAATCTGCTGCGCCTCCTGCAATGCCGAACCGGCTGGCGGCACAAACGGTTTACCCTTGTTTAATGGCACGACCGTATCGATGATGATCTTTCCGGCTACCTGTCCTTTGATGTCCTGGACCATTTGAGCATGGCCTTCATAAGGCACGGCGATGACGACGTAGTCGGCGCCGCGAATCGAATCCTGATTAGTCATGCCTACCATTTCGCCGGCCCGAAGAGTCGGCTTTAAAGTTTCCACCGCTTTCTTGGCTTTCTCCGCATCCCGCGAACCGATAATGATTCTCACTCCGGGCGCCCCCAAACGAAGCGCCAGCGCGCCGCCTAGATTTCCCGTCCCACCAACAATTGCCACGCTAAGGTTTTCCATGTTCTTGATTCTACCGGAAAAGATCCTCCGTTTTAGGACGCAGGAGATCCTTCACCGATCCTTCCTCCTTCTCAATCTCACAGCCGCGCACGACCACGACCGGCAATGCCTCTTTTTTTCTCATCACCAGCTCAGCCGCGGACGCAATTTCGTCGGCAATCGCCGTTACCGCCGCCCTGAGTTCGTAGCCGTAACGATCCTTTGTTCCACGTTCGTCTTTGATCGGCTTGAGCCCCGCAATCCCCACTGCCACATCAACCGTGCCCAACCGCCACGCACGGCCAAAACTGTCGCTAATGATAATTGCTGGAGACACGCCAACTAGCTCTTTGATTTCAGCGCGGATCTTCCGAGCCGAGCCGTCGGGATCTTTCGGCAACAGCGCGGCTTTTCCCAAACCCACATTGGAGCAGTCCACGCCTGCGTTAGCGCAGACAAAACCGTGATGGGTTTCGACGATCATCGTCCGGCCCCCTCGGCGCACGATCCGCTGGCTTTCAGACAGGATCAATTCAACCAGGGCAGGATCTTTGTCGAGCTCCCGACCCAATTCCCGCGCATTATCCGACACCAGAACTCCGTCGAGTGGGAGCAACCTGCCTTCCGATTTGGAGACAATTTTTTGCGCGATGACGAGAACATCATCGGGCTCGAGCACAACACGATTGCGTGAGCAGGCATCAACAATCAGTTTTCCAATCGGATCACCGGCGCCGACCTCGCCAATTCCAGCCAACCCAAAGATCTCTACTCGCTTCATGCTTCTCCAACGCGCCGGCTCGGTTGTGAGCGTTGGTCGGCGGCAAATCGCCGCAGGGTTTTGAGCGTCGCGCTGCCATCTCGCGAAATGGCCAGATACTTTTCCAAATCCTTGGGCTCGTCGATATCCAATGCTATGCGCTCATTCTCGAAGCAACGAACCGGCAAGCCTTGCGCTGAGACTTGGCTTATATGGTACCTAAAACTGTCGTAGCCGAAGCGCAATTTGATGATATCAGGCGGGGCTAGAAGCAACGCATTGGTCCCAAGTCGATCGTGAGAAGGAACCAACAAGGCAAACGGCGCGATCTGGCCGTCTGGAACTTGCGCGAGAACTGATTCGATATCGCCGCTGCGAACCAGCGGCAAGTCGCCGGGAATTATCATTACCGCTTCGCCCCCGGCATCCTTCAAGCTAGTACGGGCAAAATCGACGGCGGCAGTTTCGCCGGTTTCCGCGTTCTCAAGGATAACTCTTGCGCCCAATGATCCGGCAATCGCCGCGACTTTGTCATCTCCCGTCACCACCACGGTTTCTTCTAGCCCACGCGCCCGTGGCACTTGGCTCAGCACATCGCGAAACATCGCTTCGGCAAGAGCTTCACGCTCGGCGCTAAAATTTTCTTAGCACTATTTTTATAGCAAGGCCAAGACTTGGCGTGCCAACCGCTGCTTGTCGGCCAGGCTGTTCATCCGGATATTTGCCGAAAACGGTTCGACCCCCAGTTTCTTAATATCGTTCTGAAGGTATTGGTCTTCCCTATCGATCATTAGAACATCCAGGAGATCGGCATAGCCTTTGGCCACACCGTTTACTGAAGGCTCCAGATCGTTAACTGTCATCAGCGTATGGGCCGGACCGCTGATCGCCGATCGCGCGATAATTGGACTGACACCGACGATTTTGCCGCGAGCTTCTCTCAAGGCCTGACGAATCCCCGGCACGGCGAGAATCGGCCCGATGCTTGTGACCGGATTGCTTGGACAAATAACGATCCCGGCAGCGTTGCCAATCGCTTGAACCACGCGCGGCGCCGGTTTGCTTTCATCGATACCGGCGAAGAACACCCGTTTGACTTCCGGCGCCCAGCGCTCGCGCACAAAATATTCCTGGAAGGCTAGTTCTCCACCCGCCGTGACGATTCGGGTTTCCACCCGATCGTCCGACATCGGCAGAATCTCCGACTTGACGTCGAGCGCAGTGCGAATCCGCTGTGTCACGTCAGATAAGGGAACCCCTTGTCGCAAAAGATCAGTGCGCAGGATATGCGTTGCCAAATCTCTATCGCCGAGGTTAAACCACACTTCCTCGCCCAAGCGCCGCAGCTGTTCCAAAGCGACAAAGCTTTCGCCAGCCAGGCCCCAACCTTTTTCTTCGTCGTTTAAACCGGCAAGCGCATAGACAATCGTATCGATATCCGGGGAAACATGCAGTCCATGAAAGATCGCATCATCCGCGGTATTGCAGATGACCGTCAGATCGGCCGGGTCGATCTCCGCCGCGAGGCCTTGAACGAGTTTGGCGCCGCCGGTACCGCCGGTTAAAGCTAAGATCATGGCACGACTCGCGACGGCTAGATGTCGAGCGGTTTAGTCTCCGGGTTTTTGCCCAGTGGACCATTGTTCTTTACCAGCCCGTCCTCGCCGCATAGTTGGTCGACATAGGGCAGAATACTTGGGGATAGGAATCTCTCGGCTTGATGAATGTATTCAGGGTAAATAGGTAATCGCGCCCGCAGCTCGAATCCAATAGGTAATCGCGCCCGCAGCTCGAATCCCGCCGAGGCGCTCTTTTCGCGTAGTCGATGTAGAGCCGGCCATGGCGCTTCAGGATTGATAAAGTCCGGGGTCAGCGGCGATACGCCGCCCCAGTCATTGATGCCGGCTTGCAGGTAAAGCTCATAACCGTCCGGTGTTAAATTGGGCGGCGCTTGTATATTCATGCGGCCACCCAATATCAAACGCGCCAAGGCGATGGTTTTCAACATGTCTCCCGGCGTGGGTTCCGGATGAAGACACATCGGGATAGTCGGCTTGACGCGAAAATTTTGAATAATCACCTCTTGAATATGGCCGTAACGCTCATGCAGCGCGCGGA
>JAJONK010000042.1 GCA_021323355.1 Deltaproteobacteria bacterium | reverse complement strand
CGACTAGGACTGGGTACAATCGTGCGATCTCCCGCACGTCAGAGTCGTTCTGCAAGTCTCCGCCACGAAACAATCGAGTCGGACAGCTACGTGTCATCGAGCGTGGAGTTTCATCTCAACAACTTGATACGCTGTGAGGCTCGCCACTTTGAACTTGCAAGATCAATCACCCCAAGATCAATCATCCACGGATGCGCGAGCGCGCCGGCTTACTCTGATCAACTCCATCATCGGCGTTACCATCGCTGGAATCTCGACCCGTGTGTTTATGATTTCGGTGCCGACGTTGGCGACGGCTCTGGAAACCGACATTCTAGGCATTTCCTGGGCGCTGATCGTTTATCAGATGGCGGGGATCGGGCTTGGCGTCATCTGCGGGCGGCTGGGGGATATTTACGGTCATCACAAAATGTTCGCTTCCGGCATGGCTATCATGGCCGTTGGATCGCTTCTCTGTGGATTCTCGCAGGACGTTTTACAATTGATTCTGTTTCGCTTCGTACAAGGAGTCGGCGGCGCGATGATTCAATCTTCGGGCCGTACCCTGGCCTTTCGCGCGATGCCAGCAGGGTCCGAGGGCAAGGCCCAGGGACTGATGGCTATGTCACATCAGCTTGGGTTTTTTATCGGGCCGCCGATCGGCGGCCTAATCATCGATCTGGTTCATTGGCGCGGCATTTTTTTCCTGCTGTTCGTGCCGAGCTTGGTCGGCATGGCGCTCTGCTTTGTGACCGGACGCTCCGTTGCGGCATCTGCTTCGCCACGTCAGCCGATCGATTACCGCGGGGCATCGATTTTCCTGGGGCTGACGGTGGTGATTACGCTGCTTCTCGATCAAAAACTCGCCGAGTTTCTGGGCGGCATCAGCCAGGCGCTTTTGGCTGTGACTTTCGTGGGAGCGCTCTGGGGTTTCGTTGCGCATGAGCGAAGAACCCCCAGCCCGATGATCGACCTGTCTTTTTTCTCCGTGCCTGCTTTCGGCTACGGGTCGGTCGGCTTGCTCATGTGCTGCATAACTCAGGGTCTGGTTACGTTTGTCGCGCCTTTCTATCTTCAAGAGGTGCTAAAGCTTTCGCCGACCTTTATGGGAGTTATCTTTTTGGCGCCATCGGTTCTCAGCATGGTGTTGTCGCCCGTGAGCGGCGTTCTCACGGATCGTATCGGCGCCCGTTTCCTCTTGATGAGCGGTGTGCTCATCCTGATGTCGGCTTTTCTTATTGGCGCGAATCTCGGCGCCGACTCTCACTGGATCTGGCCCGCGGGCCAGCTGGCGCTTGCGGGGATCGGCTCGGCTTTTTTTAATACGCCGTCACAGGCGGTGATGATCAGTTCGTTGCCTAAAGAGCATTGGGGCACAGCAATTGGGATTATCAATGGAATTTTCGGCCTGGGGCACATGCTGGGCATCTCGCTCAGCGGAATTTTTTTGACCCTGGCATTTCGCTACTATTCAGGGATTCCGGGAACTACGCCGAATCCAGGGGATACGCAAGTCTTTGTTGCTTCGATGAATGTGACTTACATGTTTGCGCTGGCGATTAGTGTTATTCCGTTACTGACTTCGATAAAGATGAAGAAGACATAAATCAGCGCGCCACATACGGTCATTCTTAAGCGCCCTTCACGAAAAATTAACTTGACGTGATCCAAGCCTGTGATAAACGGGCAAGAGAAACTCCACATTTGCTCGTGGCTGCTGTGCGTGCTGTGTCTGTGGTGGTCGTTTCATGACTGTCGCCGATGAGAGGCATGCCGATGAAGCCATCGATTTTGCTTTTTTATCCATTTCGGTGTGCGGCTTGTATTCCCTTCCGCACCTACTTTATCGCAATCGAACAACTCCTCAGTCAGGCTAGAGGTCCTCCTGCGTCGGAGAAACATCTCAGAATCTTTGCAGTGGATTGAGTCGCCCCAACTCTTTGGAGATGAGCCGCGGGAATAACAACGAACAGCATGCAAGCGAACATGTTGAGTGCGGCTAAGAAGAGTAACGAGCCAATCTCGGAAATTAGCAATTAGATATACGAAAAAGGAGCATGTGACCATGAAGAAGCATGTGCTTTTGATATTGGTAATCGCGTTTGGCCTCTTGTCTGTCGCGACGATGCTTCCGCTCAGCCAAGCGTCAGATTGGCGCAACAAGAGATCAAAGGATCTGGATACGCCGGTCGTATTTCAAGCGGCGGGACCAACCGTGGAGTCGATCCAGAGCTCGGTCGATGAGTTCCGTGCTGCTCTCGGAGACCCCAACAACGCCAATGCCCCAGGACCGCTCGCAACCGGTCGGCGTGAGATCAACTGGGACGGTGGGGGCCCTCCTGTCGACAACACTACAGCTCCCGTAACGCCATTTAATGTATTTCTGAACACCCGAGGTGGTCAGTTCACCACGCCGGGATTGGGGCTTTCGCAGGCTCCGCCATCCGGTGGTCCCGAGGGCGGCCTTGAAGGGCTCTTTAACAACCCGACCTACGGCGACACGTTTAGCGCCTTCAGCCCCTTGCGCTTGTTCACGCCGGTTGGCAGCAACATCACCGAGGCACGGTTCTTCATACCTGGAACCAACGGGGACACCCCAGCGGCCGTCAGCGGCTTTGGCGCCGTCTTCACGGACGTTGACGAGCCAGACGGAGACGGTCCTAGAAAAAGGCACAGAGATCATGACAGAGGCAGCACTCTAATCGAATACTTCGGCGTCGACGGGAAACGGATCTTTAGCAGTTTCGTTCCGGCTTCTCCCGGCGACGGGACCCTTTCGTTTTTCGGCATTCTGTTTGACGACGCGCGCATCGCGCGAGTCCGGATCACAACAGGCGATGTTCCTCCGGGACCGGATGATGACAGACGGGACATCGTGGTGATGGATGATTTCATCTATGGTGAACCCCAACAGGTCTTGATGAAATGATTGCGTGCTCTTTAAGACAATTCAGCGATAATAGCACACCTTAGTGTAAGAGCAGCGGACGAATGAAATTCGCGGCCTAAATGGAATTACTGTTCCAGTCAGCCACACTTAAACGGTGAATTGTTAGGCTGCTATCGTGACAACGTCGCAGTGCTGCTGATGCAAGCGCGGTCTCCAGTGAACCGAAGACAGTCCAATGTCTTACTCACTCATGACGGTCTTCGGTTCACTGATAGCCCGTCAGATAGCTGTATCTAATCGAAGTATCCGGCCAGCTCATAGCGGAGTTGCGCTGTTTACAGCGCCAAGCTTGGTAACTTGCTTCAATACCCCCGCTGCCAGTCAATGACATTCTCCAACGGCTGGCCTTCGAGAAAGCGGATCAGGTTTTCGCAAAACAAGTTCACGCCGCCGTGTTCCGATACGTCGGTTGCCGCGGAAACGTGGGGCGTGATGACGACGCGCTCATCGTCCCACAAGCGCGCATCAGGCGGGCGCTCGAATTCACCGTCGTAAACGTCGAGAGCGACGCCGCGAAGCTTGCGTTCGGCCAATGCATCGATCAAAGCATCTTCATCGATTATTTCGCCGCGGGAGATGTTGACTAAAACGGTCCCGGATTTCATCGCCGCAAACGCCGCTCCGTCGATCAGGTGCGTGGTTGATTTCGTCCAAGGACAACAGATGGCGACAAATTCGCTCTCGCGCAGGAGATTGTGCAGAGCGCCGGCGGATTCCAAACGCGCAAACCCTGGTGGCGGCGTCGCCTCCGGATCGGCAAGGCGGCGCGTGCCGACGACGCGCATCCCAGCCGCTGCGCAGAGCTTTGCCACTTCCCGGCCGATGCCGCCCGCGCCGACAACGCATGCGGCCTTGTCCCGGAGCATAATGGGATTGTAAGTTTGATGCTCGAATCGGTGGCGTCGTTGATCCCTGTAACTCCAATGAAGCCCGCGAGAGAAGTGGAGGAACGCGGCCAGGACATACTCGGCCATCGGGCGCTTGTTGGTGAGCCCGCGTGAGGTGGTGACGATAATATCGCTTCCCCATAAATCGGTGCCAACGAGATTGCTCGCTCCGGCTGGGAGCTCATGGACCCACTTCAGGCGAGGCGCGCGGCTAAATAAATCTTTCAATGGCGGCCAGCCCAGAAGGACGATCTGCGCCGAGGCCAAGGCGCGGTTGCGCTGTTCGAGGGTGCTCGCAGGATAGTCTCGATTGCCAAGATAACGATCGATGGTCCACTGCGGCCAGCTGGCGCGAAGCTCTACGTCAAACCATCCTCGGACATCGACGACTTTGATCCGGGGATCCAGCTTGGCGATGCGCTCGAGTACCTGATCGGAGACCTGCGGGATGACTAATACTTCAATGCTCTCCATACCGTATGGCACCGTATCAGAGGAAATGATTACTCGTAAGCGGTTTGCTTCCAGCTCGAACAGTATCTCACCACGAAGGACGCGAAGGCCACGAAGGGCGGATGGAAATTTCAATTCCGGAATTTCGCGCTCGAAAGTCTTCGCACATGCGCAAACCCCAACGATCGAGATCCTAGAGGCAAAGATTTCCCGCGCCAGTCGTCAAGACGTAAAGTTCGAAATCTGGTCTTCTGACCTTCGTGCCTTTGTGCGAGATATTTCGATTCTCGATCGCAGTTCTGGCGCCTTGGGATCTCGGCGGTTGAGGGACGGTTTGTTTCTGCAGCGCTAGGCTTTTTCGTTGGACATTTTGCTGCAAGCGAGAGCTATACGTTACATGCAAGACACAGGAAGCGAATCCCTATTGAACAGTGAAAATTTCCCTGAGCTTTGTAACTAGGGACGGGCTCAGCTTGAAAAGGCCGGCCACCGTTTTCTCCAGCTCTTCGGCTGGTACGGGTTCAATCTCTAACTTCGATTTGGCCGCATCGGCCAGCAGCTCGGGATCTTTCATTGTCTCCTGAAATGCCCTACGCAGAAGTTGCACCCGGTCTTTAGGGGTGCCGGGAGGCGCGACGTAGGGGCGGGAATATTCAGACGGATCCTGGATTCCCACTTGAATCAGCTGCCGCGTCTCTTCGGATTTCGCGTAGGTAATCGCCAAAGGAACATGAGGCAGCTCGGGGTGCGGTTTCCCGAGAATTTGTAGAACGACTACTGCATCGCCCGATTTTATCGCTCCGCTCCAGGTCGCTTTGATCGAATCCCAGGTCCAACATCCGCCCGCGACCTCGCCGCTTTCCGCCGCCAATCGTATTTCAGCGGTGCCCTTGTATCCGGAAATAATCTGAATCGGCAGGCCGAGCGCGACCTTGAGCATCCGGGGAATCTCTTCCGTCGCGCCCAAGCCGATGCCGCCCAATTTGACCGGTGTCTTTGATGCGAACCATGCTTCCATGTTGGTGATACCGCTCGCCTTGGTGACCGCGCAGGCGCGAGTGTCCCTCACCGGCGCGCCGATGAACTCGTATTTGAGCGTGTCGAACTCAATGCCTTTTTCCCCGAGAGCCTGGGCGAGAAACAGGCTTCCTTGAAAATGGCCCAGAGTGAGTCCGTCCGGCTTGGCCACTTTGTAGACGTGATTGGCCCCGATGCGGTGGCCGGCCCCGGCCATGTTTTCGACCAGGATGTTCGGATTGCCGGGAATATGCTTGCTCAAATGACGCGCAATCGTACGCGTGTAAGTATCGTAACCGCCGCCAGCCGAGGTGGCGACTACAATGCGCAGAGTCTTTCCTTTGTAGAACGGCTCTTGGGCTGGAGCAGCGACGAAAGAAACCATAACAAGCAAGATGGCGGCGACCGGCACCGGCAAGAATACTTTCTTCACAAGGGTCTCCTTATCGGTTGAGCAACGAGACGCTCGATTCTGTGGCTGATATTAAGCGGCTATTGCCCGCGCTTTCCAAGCACCGCTGGAGAGTTTGATATAGGACAGCATCGAGTTTTGTGTCAACATCGAATTGATTTAACTTGTTCATAGAGCTGCGACGGCGCCGACATATTTTTTTGCGGTTGCTAAGACAAAGCATCAGCGTTGGTGCTGGAATGTGGCTGCGATTGCATTGGACCCATTTTAACGGACACCGCGAACAAGCGAGAATGACCAAGGAGGTGGCGTTATTATGAGTGCTCTACTGATTGAGCCGATTCTCGACAGATATGTCGCGTTGGTTGAAAAGCGCGACCGAGACTGGAGCCCGAGAGAAGTTGAGGCATTACTGTTAAAGCTGCGTAAAGAAGTTTTGCAGTGCCTTAAGACATGATGCCTGCTATGACATTCATTAGCATCGCAGAAGCGAGAAAATGCCGGCTAACCAATTTAACCTGAGCGCTCCGGACTATTTGATTTTAATCGTTGAGGATCTGGATCGCGCTCTTGGCTTCTACGTTGATGTCTTGGGACTTCGGCTCGGACATCGCTCCGGCGATTACGTGCAGCTTGACACAGGCACAACCCGTCTCGCTCTGTATACCCGCAGCGCCATGGCAAAAACCTTGGGCATGGCGTTAGACCCGCCTGTGTCCAATGCTCCTGGATTCGAGGTCGGCTTTAAAGTATCGGATGTGGATGCAGCGTTTACCGAATTGATTGCTCGTGGCGCTCAACCGGTGATGCCTCCGACAGACCGATTTTGGGGTCAACGAACCGCGTATTTGCGCGACCCGGACGGGCATCTGATTGAACTCGCCCAGGACCTGGGACGATTGTGACGGCATTGCTCTTCTAAACAGTTCTCCCGAGCACAGGTGCTTCACTGATTAATGTTCTTACTGTCCACCCGCGGGACAGAAAAAACATTCGATATCCCTGTGCTTCTACGATCCCGCTACAAGCGGTTGATCTCAAAGCGTTCTAGCGGTGGTTTCTTGTCACACAGTTATGACAGTCACTACAGCAGTTTCTGGTGCACCGGTTGCGCATATGTGACGCACCGCAATTTCAGGTTGAATTTCCCGTGAATGCTGGTCGTTGCAAATTGAAGGTTGTCTGGCATTGGCCTTGCGATTTACTCAACCGGGAGCGTCGCTCCTAAACAAATTGACAGGAGGGAAATATGAAAACCACATCACTACTAAGAGCCGCCGTGTTGGGAGGAGGAGTTGCTCTGCTTGCGAATCCCGTATGGGCTGGCGGCGGTGCTCATTCGTACGATAAAAACCAAGCTGGGCAGCAGAGAATGCATGACTCGGCAACACAGACCAGCAACTTGGAAAAAGAAAAAAAGAAGGACATCGAGCAGGCGTTGCAGGACAAAGGATTTGAGCCGGGCAGCGTCGACGGCGTGATTGACAGGCAAACGCAATCAGCTATTTCCCAATTTCAGCGGGACAACAACCTGCCAGCCACCGGCACGGTGGACGAGCAAACGGCAAAGCGGCTGGGCGTAGAAATCATGCCTTCAGCAAGATCAGAACGGCAACGTAAAGAACAGAGCGGCACGGAGAGCAGTTTCGGCGCCGAGGGCAGCACGTCGCCGTCTAGCCGAGTTAAATAAGTTGTGACGGATGCTGTCGATACACGAGGAGGCGGGGGGTGACCTCCGCCTCCTTTTGGATGAAACAGGTAGTCCCATCCGCATCAGTTTAGAGAAACAGCGAAGAAAATTTCACCGAACCAACGACAACTCAGCGGGACAACATACCGCGCGCGCTGGTGATTTACGCCGCTCGGACCGGGCGGCGCATTCGAGTTTCGCGAGCTCCGATACGTAGCCACAGCAGGATGAGCAACAGTGCTGCCAGTCCTGTAAAAAGTGGCACTAGCAGCAACCACAACGACCCGACATTGATCAAGACGACACCTTGCAGAACACCGACGAAAAAAAACATCACCGCAAAGATTGTAAACGAAAGTCCCATCAGTAAAGAAAGTTTGAAGTCGCTTCTGTCGCGGAAAAGCGCGCGCCACTCATCTCTGCTCACAGCAGGTAATCCACCTAGTAGTCGTGCAGCTATAACCAATCCCAGTGAAACAGGAAGTACCCAAAGCAGGATAAGAATGATCCACATGATGCACCTACCTTCCATTTTCTATGGTCGATCACTCGACTTTCGGAGTGCAAAGCATATTCCACTGCTAAGCTGTCAATTTGCTTGAGAATATATCTTACGCGGACTGCTTGGTGTCACAGATTCGCAACAGTCAACGAGAGTTACATGGCTGTTCGAAGTATTTGGTCAATAAACAAAACTGCCTGCCACATCTTCATTGACTGTTTTTGATCTGCTGTGATAGCCCTCTCTATGATGGCAAATCCTGAAACTTCATCTACGCAATTCAGGGGCGAGATTGGTATCCATTTTCCGCTCCACGTTCTGAACCGTTACTCTCTGCCCGAACTTATCGCATTGGCGGAACAATCGCGCGATACTCTCGGGCCGCACGGCTTTACTCAGGTATGGACCAACGACAATTTGGAATATCGCAGCGTTCTGGCGAGCTCGGCGGCATTGGTAGCCCGGCTGCCGCTAAAACTGGGAACAGCGATTGCGGTACCGTACTTCCGTAACCCGATAGATTTCGCCGCGGCGTTTGCGACCATGTCCGAGTTAACCAACGGCCGGGAAATTTCTCTCGGTCTAGGACCTGGGTCGAGATCTATTCTGACCCATCACGTTGAGCGCGTGAAACCGATGCCAATCATGGTCGAGCTCGCGACCGTGCTACGAACACTCTTCAAAGGTGATGCGATCCGGCGCAGCGATATGCCGGCGCTGGCTGACTATTTTCATCTGAACGCTGAAAGCTACACGTTGCGCTTCAAAGCCCGTGCGCCGATTCGCCTCTACTATGGTCCCAGCCTGCTTAAGCCAGGCGTGTTGAATCTGATCGCGCGGAATTTCGACGGCGTGATTCTGCAAACGCTCTACGGCATTACGGCTATGGAAGAAACGTTGAATACTCTTGCCGTTGCGCGCAAGCAGTCAGCTTTGGCAGAGCCGTTGAGAAAAGTCATGCTTCTTAATGCCTCCGTATCCCGCGATGGACAGGCGGCAAAGCAACATGCCAAACGTTTTGTCTCGCATATTGCTTCGGGTTGGCCCGACGATACCCTGATACGCATCGGCATCGACCCCCAAAGTATGGAACCGGTGCGTCAGGCCTATGCGCAGAATCGCGGCGTCGATTATGCCGCGTCAATCACTCCGGATGAGGCGGTCGAGCGATTGATTATCGCCGGAACACCGGCGCAGTGTCTCGAACGTATCGCCGAGCTTTTTGCCTTCGCAGCGCAGCATGGTTTTTTTCAGGTATGCATCGGCGTGCCGGCTGGACCCGATATCGCGGAAGTTATCGACCTTTGGGGTAAGGAGATCCTGCCATCGCTGAGTGAGAAACGCTCGTGACCAAAGCCAAGATTGGTTTTATCGGCTCGAGTGCGCCCGCGAGCCCGCATCACGATAGCTTCAAAGCCTTTATTCCAGCGAGTATCGATTTCACTTTTGTTCAGGAGTCAGGTTCCGGTGGGTCGCTTTGGGATGCCAGGGACAAACTAGACGGTCTGCTGCAGCAATCGCGTGAGCTGATAGATCGACACGAGTGGAACGGGCTAATCATTAGCGGCGCGCCCAAAGAAGTGCTTAACGCGGACATGACCGCCCGGCTTGCAGCGGCATTGCAAGTTCCCGTTGCCACCGCCTTGCGCTCGGCCTGTGCCGCGCTCAAGACGTTCGCTGCTAAACGGATCCTGCTGATGACGCCCGTCGATGACCGGTTAAAAGCGCTCTATTGCGATTACCTTGCAAATTTCGCTATCGAAGCCGTCTACCCGCCGCAGCTATTGCAGGCGCACACGGACGCGGTGAAACTGACCTCCGAAAACGTTGCGAGCCTCACGCGTGCAGTGTTCGAGTCAAATCCTAATGTCGATGCGATTTATTTCCAAGGCGCGTTGTTAGACCCACTGAAAATTTTGGATCAGTTAGAGTCGGAGCTAAACGTGCCAATTGTCGCGAGCAATCCGGCGATGCTTTGGATGATTCTTTCCAAGCTCGGACTTAGTTACAACATTCCTGGGTACGGTAAGCTACTCGCGACTTGGCCGACTATGCCAGCAGGCATATGGTGAATTGTGGGGCAAATATCAGCCACAATGGTTATTGGATAACGCGTGGAATGTTTTTGATCTCGCCAGGACGTGGAACATCCGGCTAAATTCGTCGATTTGAAGGTAGGGCGTAGCGCTCATCCTTCAGGTATTGTTCGAACACGCTGTCTCCTGTTGACGACGAGCTTCGCTTTCGACTAATTTCCGATTTTGGTCGAACCGAGGATGCCTGCTCGAAGCGAACTATAATGGAGGTGAGATATGTATGAGATCGCCGGAAAGAAAATCCCCAGCACGTTGGCAGAAATTGTCGAACCATCGCAGACAGCTTTGCTCATATGGGACATGGAGTACGCCATCGGCCCCAATGCTTTCAATTATCAGGACATGATGCCGAAGCTGAAGGACCTGTCCGCCCTGGCTCGCCGGATCGGCGTGCGGGTTTTCTATTCAGTGCAGACCGGCTTTGACTTGGCCAAAGAAGAAGCGGGAGTTTGGGTGCGCATCAGGATGAAGCGGGCGAAAGCTAGCGATCCGAGTCAGCTCTTGAAACAGAAGGACGATCCGCACGACAGGGAAATCATTGCGGAGTTGAAACCCGAGCCTCAAGACATCGTTTTTCAAAAGCGCCGGCCAGACGCCTTTGTCGGGACCGACTTCGATCTCATGCTCAGGAGCAATGGCATCAAAACGGTTGTGATTAGCGGCGTCGCGACAGAAGGCGGTGTCGAAGGCACAGCACGAAGCGCGCGCAATCTCGGCTATGACGTGGTGATTCTGAAAGACTGTGTCGGTTCTAGAAGTCGCGATTTACATGAGATCGCGCTGAAACTGATGGAGGGGAGCTTTTTCGATATTACCACCGCGGTCGAACTCGCCGCTATCTGGGGAGAAAAGTGAACCGTCAGATCTTACCTGATTATCGAAATTAGACGAAAGGTAGCAACCAATGAAAATTGCGGTGATTGACGATTACCAGAACGCATTTCGGACATTGAAGTCTTACCCGAAGCTCAGCGACCATGAGGTCGTGGTATTTACTGATACGGAAACGGATATCGGCAAATTGGCCGACAGACTCAAAGACGCCGATGCGGTGGTGCTCACGCAGCAGCGATCGAGTTTTCCGCGGGCCTTGATTGAACGATTGCCAAAGTTAAAACTGATCGGCCAGACCGGCCGCGCCGCGACTCACGTGGATCTCGATGCCTGCACCGAGAAGGGGATCGTGGTTTCCGCGGGCGGCACCGGCAACTCGAGCGCAACCGCAGAGCTGACCTGGGGACTCATCCTGAGCGCGCTGCGCAACCTTCCGTTCGAAGTTAAACGGCTCAAGGAGGGCCATTGGCAATCGACATTGGGCATCGGCGTCAATGGTAAGACCTTGGGTATTTACGCTTACGGCAAAATCGGCAGTATCGTTGCCGCTGCCGGCAAAGCATTCGGTGCACGAGTGGTGTGTTGGGGTCGCGAGGGCTCCACCGCTCGCGCCAAGGCCGCCGGGTTTGAAGTGGCCGAGAGCCGCGAAGACTTTTTTGCCCGGGCGGATATTTTGAGCTTGCATCTGCCGCTCAACAAAGACACCCAAGCGATTGTCACCCGCGACGATCTCGGCCGAATGAAACCGACGGCGCTGATCGTCAACCCCAGCCGCGCGGGTCTGATTGCCCCCGGCGAGTGATCGGCGCCGATCATCCGCTTCTGAAAATGAACAATGTCACCTGCACGCCTCATTTAGGTTACGTCACCAGGGAAGGTTACGAAGAATACTACGCTGTGGTGGTCGATGACATTCTTGCCTTCGCCGCAGGCAAGCCGCAAAACGTGCTCAATCCCCAGGCGATTGCGAAGCAATAATCATCTCGCGAGGATTGCACCTAAGCGTTGGTGATCGGTGATGGTACGGCCTCCAAACCTCGCTGCCGTACTTGCAGCGGTACCCTATCGTCGAGATTCGATGATCCGCAGCCCATATTGCTTTAGTCCGTCTCTGGTTAGGCTTTGACCATGCAGATACAAATCGAACTGACGGAAGATCGCGGGAGTTGCTGATGCGCCACTTCAAGGAGAGCGCGTCATTGCACGAGGTTCTCGCCCGCGCTCAGCGAAATGAATTAGCCGGAGTCACTATCTATTCGTTCGAATGCGAT
>JAJONK010000458.1 GCA_021323355.1 Deltaproteobacteria bacterium | reverse complement strand
TGTCGGATCTGGCGGTAAAGAGCAGGCTGCCCGTGACATATCACAGGCGAGAATATGTCGAAGCTGGGGGGCTTATGAGCTACAGCGTAAACTTCCTCGATTTGGATCGCCGGGCCGCCTATTACTTGATAAATTCTAAAAGGCGCCAAACCGGCAGACTTGCCAGTCGAGCAGCCGACCAAGTTCGAGCTAGTCATCAATCTGAAAACCGCCAAGCAGATCGGCCTGATCATTCCGCCAAACGTGTTGGCCAGAGCCGACAAAGTAATCCGATGACTGAGCGATCTAAAATCAAAAAATGGAAAATCCAAAATGGATGGTTTCCGCCGTATGTCCTGGCCCGGGCGGACAGAGTGATTCGATGACCTGGCAATAGTTATGTGTAGGATTAGGAAAGTTACTGTCGGTTTTGCGCTTAGCACTTCGCTCTTGGCACTTACTGTTTCAGCTCAAGCGCAGCAGTCGAAGATAATCCGCCGGATAGGATTTCTAGCCGCTGCCTCCCCATCGGTTGTCTCAGACCGCATGAGGGCGTTCCAGCTGGGTCTGCGCGAGCTTGGATATATAGAGGGGAAAAACATTGTCATCGAATCTCGATATGCAGAGGGAAAATTCGATCGCCTGCCCACGCTCCTCGCCGAGTTAATGCAACTCGAGATCGAGATCCTGGTCTCCGGTGGTCCAATACCAACCCGCGCCGCCAAAGAAGCACGTGTTACAGTTCCGATTGTGATGACACAGGATACTGATCCGGTTGGCAACCGGTTTGTGGCCAGCCTAGCAAGGCCAGGCGGGAACATTACAGGATTGTCAACCCTTACCCACGAGTTAAACGGAAAAAGACTGGAGCTTTTGACGGAGATCGTTCCCAAACTCTCCCGCCTGGCAGTTCTCGGGACTTCGGCTTACCCGGGAAACGAACAATCGTTAAAAGAAATTGAAGTGGCTGCAGGAGTGTCTAACGAGTCTGTAGAAAAAAGCGATTTACAAAGCGGTTTTCATGTTTTGTTCTGATGTCACAATCAGTGATTAAATTTCACTTTTGTTGGCGAGGGCGACAAACGCCATGGAGCAATAGGTGTGATTTCTCATCGTCCTGGCGGCTACACCGCTCCTACCGTGGCCAGCTTCTCGATGTTGTGCACCAAACTGAACAATTGCCATTGGGTGTTCACTTTCTGCTTGCCGCGTAGCGTAAATCGATCCATCCCTTTGTTCTTTAAATTCCCAAACACCGGCTCCACTATGGCGATCCTTTTGTTGTAAATGAATCGGCCGAATAGGGTGTCGAACTTGCGCCGCATCTTCTCGATCGGGCTATCCTTGCTTTCTTCGCTGCGACCGATGAAGATCGTGACTTGCTTGGTCTCAGTGGTCTCGGGCGTCTTTAAACACCGCTGTCGCAGGATGCATTGCCCACACACCGATTTGGCTCCCCGAAACTTAACGGCGAGAAAGCCATGGATGTTAATATTGCTGCCATTTCGATAAAGCCAATTGCCTGCCGGACAGCGACAGCTTCGATCCTTCTCATCGTAAACAAAATCCTTGGCCGTAAACCGATCCGTGTCCCGTCCATAGAAATGCCGCTTCTCTTGGCGTGACCGCGTCTTATAGCGATCATAGTCCGAAAATGCTGGATCTCTCTGGCGATGGTTGCGATCGGCAATGTAGGCATCGATGCTATTGTCTTGGGTGTACGTAACCGAGGCGCCGCTGTGATAGCCCGCATCGGCGGTCACCTTCGCTTGCTCAAACACGTCGCGAGAGATCTTGGCGGCCTTGAGCCCTTCGCGCGTGCTCTCGAGCATGGGCTGAAGCAAATGCGCCTCTTGCCCTTCGCCATAGGCTTGGGCGTTGACGATGATCTGATGTTTCTCATCGACCACCGCTACCCCGTTATAGCCCTGGATCACCCCGTGCCCGGTCGACATCTTGGCGCTCTCGGGATCGGTGATGTTACTCTTACGCTCGTTTCCACTAGGACCCATGTTTTTACAGTTCGATTTTAGAAAACTCTTGATCTTTTCGATCTTGCTTTTGTACGTCGCCAGTTTCTTGTTGTCCTGTTCGGCCATGGGACTTAGCTTTTCCTTGGCGTCTCGGCCCCGATGACGGGCGACAATCTTTTTGGCGGCTGCTTCGTACTTGTGTTGCTTGTTCTTTAGCTCGTCGTGAGTCCCGCTCCATTCCTTGGAGGCGTTGGACGGTAGTTTACAGCCGTCAATGGCAAAGGTCTCTTTGCCGATCAGCCCTAAGGCGTCGGCATAGATCAATACGTCACGAAAAACTCCGGCGATTTCCTGATGCATTGTCGCTACAAAGTCGGCGATCGTGGTGAAGTGGGGTTGAGTATCGGCCGTGAGCGCTTTGAACTGGACATTGCGCTCGCAGGCTTCGGCTAAGCGCCGGCTCGAAACCAATCCCTTGTAGTAACCGAACAATACGATCTTGAGCAGAATCGCAGGGTCGTAAGCTAAACACCCGGTCTCATCGTTCTGGTAGCGGGCTTCAAAAGCGCGCAGGTCGATGTGTTCCTCGACTATTTCGTTGAGCGCGTATTCGAAACTTCCGGGCACAATCTGATCTGGAAACGAAACAGGGATCAAAGTGACTTGATTAACGTCATACGGCTTGTATCGCGCCATCGAGTAGAGATGACCTCCGTTGAGGGGTGTGCGTTGCCATCGCAACGCCGTTGCCGCAGGGGAATATAACCTAAAAAGACTTTTTCTACACCCTCAACGTGCAGGTTCAGCACGTAGACGTACTAGTTCCAATGGCTATTAACACCGCATTCCAAGCCGCACGCAAGGCACGGGCTGATACAGTGTTCATACTAAACAGCCCGATCCTCAATTCTCATCGAGCCCAGATTGTAGAACTCGCGCTAAGGGACCGGCTGCCAGCGATGTACGCAAGACGAGAATTTGTGGAGGACGGAGGACTCGTTTTTTACGGTGTGAATTTATTCGACTTGGATCGTCGCGCCGCCACGTATGTTGACAAAATTCTGAAAGGTGCAAAACCCGCCGACCTACCCGTCGAGCAGCCGACGAAGTTTGAATTGGTCATAAATCTGAAAACAGCCAAAGAAATCGGCCTGACAATTCCGCCGCACGTGCTGGCGCGGGCGAATAGGGTCATTCAATAATTACCATCTATTCTTTTGTCTGGCGACCTTGTCGATGCTGGCCGAT
>JAJONK010000457.1 GCA_021323355.1 Deltaproteobacteria bacterium | reverse complement strand
TTTATCAACGCCGGAGCCCATTACGTCGTCCTTGACTTTGCCGCGGTACACGAAGTCGGCGGCAATCTTATGGTGATGGCGGATCAGGTGCGACGCGCTGTCGCATGGGTGTACAAGAACGCGGAAGCCTTCGGCGGCGATCGCAACCGTCTTTATGTAGCTGGCCACTCCTCGGGCGCGCATCTCACCGGCGTGATCCTGGTGACAGATTGGCGCCGGGACTTCGATTTACCAGCGGAGATTATTAAGGGGGGATTATGTGTCAGCGGCATGTATGATTTAAAACCGGTACGGCTGTCAGCGCGTAGCAAATATGTAAAATTCAACGACCTCACCGAGGAAGCGCTCAGCTCTCAACGACATCTCGAACATTTAAATTGTCCGATCACAGTTGGCTACGGCTCCCAGGAGACACCGGAGTTCCAGCGTCAGGGGCGCGAGTTTGCCGCGGCGGTCAAAGCTGCAGGCAAGCCTGTGCAGTTGATCGTCGGCGAAGGCTTCAATCATTTCGAAATGCAAGAGACGTTCGGCAATCCCTATGGACTGGCTGGCCGCGCCGCACTGGAACTGATGAATTTGCAGACGCGCTCATCATAGACGATAGTCGCGCTGCAGAATCTCATTGCGGCAGGCTGCAGAACTGACGGAAACTGCATCGAGATCATCTTAGGTAAAAATAATAACTTCCAGTGACGGGAGGTGACGCGTAGTACGATGAAACGTCCTCGGGACGGGATTCCGGCGCTGCGGCGGCGATCTAAATCGAGCTATGAAATTTATCAACACTGGCCAAGTTCAGCATCGACGGTCTTACCCGCAAACTTTTAGGTCGTGGTGTTCATCGCCGGTGGATTGAAAATATTTACCACAAGAGGTGTTCATTAACCCCATCTGATCCGCTATCATAGGCGAACCCAAGTTCCCCACAGGCTCAGGTCCGAAGCTAGTAAGATCCGTTGATGCCTAGAAACAATCTCAAGAGCAGGTTATGCGCGATAGCTGCGATCCTCACGCTTGCCATCGTCTACTTTTGCGCCGGAATCTTCGGGTTATCCCTGGCTTTTAATAATCCCAATGCTTCTGCGGTCTGGCCATCCAGCGGTATTGCGCTCGCAGCGATTCTCGTCTGGGGTTTTAGGCTTTGGCCGGGCATTCTTCTGGGAGCGTTTTTTGTAAACTTCACCACCCAAGGATCGGTCTGGACGGCGCTCGGCATAGCCGCAGGCAATACCTCCGAAGCGCTTCTGGCAGCGATGTTGTTAGCTCGCTTTGCCCAGGGCGCCAATGTTTTTAATCGCACTAGAAACATTCTCACTTTCATATTTCTCGCCGGTATCATCAGCACTGCTGCCGGCGCCACCATGGGGACGATCACTTTGTATCTCGGCGGCTTCATTGCGCGGCCCCAGTTCTCGACTGTTTGGCTAACATGGTGGCTCGGCGACGCGGTGGGAAATCTAATTATCACTCCTCTGCTGCTCATGTGGCTGACGCAACCGGTATTGCCTGTTCGATCCAGGCATATCTTCGAGGCTGCCGGTTTGTTGACGGCGGTCGTTTCGACGTCGGCGCTGTTGTTTCTCAACCCGGTTCCCGCTGGCTTGGAGTATTTTGCTCTCGGACCGCTACTTTGGGCCGCCTTGCGCTTCGGCCGAAGAGGCGCGGTCACGGCGGCGTTCGTGACATCAGGGATTGCGCTCTGGGGCACGGTGCGTGATCTCGGGCCGTTCGCGCAATCGGAGCCGCACGAATCGATATTTTTGCTACAGCTGTTTATAGCCACGATCACCATGACAGCTCTCGTGGTCGCTTCGGTGGTCTCGCAACAGCAGCGTTTGGAGCAACGTCTGAGAATAAAAGACGCGGTGAGCCGCATATTGTCTGAAGTATCGACGATAACCGAGGCGGCGCCGCAGATCATCAAGGCTATCTGTGAAACCGCTGCCTGGGATTTCGGCGCATTATGGCTCGTCGAGCGAAGTTCTAACGTACTCACTTGTGTCGACATGTGGTGCCCGCCTTCTATTGATGTGTCGGGATTTGCGGCGGTTACCCGTGAGATCAAGTTCGCTCCCGGCGTGGGCCTTCCGGGACGCGTCTGGGATAGCGCTACGCCGGCTTGGATTACCGATGTGCTCAAAGACAATAATTTTCCGCGCGCGCCGGTAGCGATCAGCGTTGGCTTTCATGGAGCTGTCGGTTTTCCGATCAAACTCGATAACGAGTTTTTTGGCGTGCTGGAGTTTTTCAGCCGCGAAACTAGAGAACGAGATTACGAGTTTCAGGAGATGGTCGCCAATCTCGGCACACAGCTCGGCCAGTTCGTCGAACGCCAGCGCGCCGAGGCCGCGCTGCGCGAAAGTGAAGCGCGACTTCAGCTGGCGTTGTCTGCCGGACAGATGGGCGCTTGGGAATGGAACATAAGCGCGAGCAAGATCACCTGGTCCTCGAGTTTAGAGGTGATCCACGGCCTGAAGCGAGGCAGCTTCGGCGGAGCCTTCGAGGATTTTAAGAAAACCATTCACCCGGAAGATCTCGAGTCTGTTCTGAGCCAGATTCAGACGACATTGGAAACCCGCAGCGACTACGAGGTCGCCTACCGCATCGTACACCCGGACGGTCAGATCCGCTGGGTAGAGGCCCTCGCTAGTCTATCCTACGGCGCCGACGGGCGCCCGGAGAAGTTAGCCGGCGTGTGCATGGATATTACTGAAAGCAGACATCAGCAAGAAATGCTGCGGCGGCGGACTCGCTCGCTAGAAATTATCAACCGCGTCGGCAACACGCTGGCGGCGGAGTTGGATCTGAAAAAGATTGCGCAAATCGTCATCGATGCCGGCCGCGAAATTTCCGGCGCGCAATTCGGCGCGTTCCTCCACAATGTAGCGGAGGGAGCCAGCGAGGCGTCTCCGCTCTATTCGGTATCCGGCGCGCCCTACGAGGTGGTCGACAAATTGATGCCGCGCAACCAACAGCTCTTTGGACCGATGTCTGTCGGCGGTGTGCTGCGCATCGGCGATCTCTTGGTAAGCTCCCGTTCGGGAGACGTTATCGGCCGATTAGTATTCGGTCATCCGCAGCCGAATCTCTTTACCGCCGAGGCGGAAAGCATCGTGACCGCCATCGCTGCACAAGCGTCGGTCGCTTTCGACAATGCTAATCTTTATCAAACGGTTCAGCGGCGCGTCGAGGAGTTTCAAAAGCTAATCGATACAGCGCCGATTGGTATCGCAGTGGCTACCGACGCCGAGTCCAAACACATTTGGGGCAATCCCGAATTCATGCGAATGGTCGGGACCGGCGCCGAGCAGAACCTGTCGAAGACCGGCGCCAAGGATGACCAACTCCCGTTTAAGATTTTCCGCAACGGCATTGAACTTGCCGCGGAAGAGTTACCGATGCAGCGAGCCGCGCGACAGGGCACCGATGTATTGGATGAAGAGCTTGAGATCGAGCGAGAAGACGGCACCGTGATTCACGAGCTTTGTCGCGCGACTCCTCTGCGCGACGAGCGCGGCAATGTCCGCGGTTGCATCGGCATTTTTTTGAACATCACCGATCGCAAACAGGCTGATGCGGCCCTGCAGCGCGCGAAAGACGATCTGGCGAGAGCCAATGAAGGGCTCGAGAAAAGAATTCAACTGCGCACCGCCGAACTACAGATGGCCAATGCCGCGCTTTTTGCCGAGCGTGAGGAAGAAAAGAGGCTCGAACAGCAGTTGCGACAAGCGCAGAAGATGGAAAGCATGGGAACTCTCGCGAGCGGCATTGCGCACGATTTCAATAACATTCTGAACATCATCAAGGGGTATGCATCGCTGCTGCCGCAATCCGGAGAGGAGCAGCAAATGGCAGCGGAGGCCTTGCAAGTCATCGATGAGACGGTCGAACGCGGAGCAGCCACGGTGCGGCAGCTGCTCGCGCTGGC
>JAJONK010000456.1 GCA_021323355.1 Deltaproteobacteria bacterium | reverse complement strand
CGCTGCCATAGCCGAATACTCCCCAAAGCACGCGATAGCCGCGTTTCTCCAAATTGACAAAGGCCGCCAGCATCACGGAATCCGCTAACGGGCTACGCAAGCCCGGTTCGATGCCTTTTGCCAACGAATCGCCGCCGACATCCAGGCCGACGAGCAGGTCGGTTTGCAGTTCTTCGATAGCGCGCTCCACCCCCGCTACAACTCCTTGGACGCCGCCGCTGATATCGACGAGTAAGACCTCTTTCGCTAAAAATTCGGCCATCCTCGACTCGGCGAAGTAAACACCGGCCTTGGTTTGGGTCTCGCGATTAGCCATCCATGCGTACTGATGCAGAGCGCGAACATTCTCGACTTCGCTCAGCATGCGCGGGCCCGGTAGCGGGTCGAAAACCCGGCGCTCCCAAGAAAGACCGCCGAGGACAAATTCCAGGCCGCAGAATTCGAGAAATCTGGCCGTCGCCAGTGCGCCGGCAACATCGCCGCCGCCACCGATGCCGATTACCAGGCTGCGCGAAGATTCGCCTATTATATCCTCGAGAGAAGGAGAGGCGGAACTCATTTCGGAAGGTGAGTGTCCTGACCGGGGACGGGATGAGCGATAGCTTCCTCCAGCGATTTCACACCATGCCATTCATTTTGCGGCCGGACCCGACCATCGCTGCCGACTTGATCGACGCCCCAGTAGATTTCCACCGAATGGTTGTCCGGATCGCGGAACTCTACGGCGATCTGGCAACCGGCCCGGCGGCGTCCTTCAAAATCGATCTGAACGTGATTGGCGCGCAAGCGATCACGAGCCCGGATGACTTCGGCGAGTGTCGGGACTTCAAAGGCGAAGTGATGCAGCTCTTGGTTAGCCGCTTGTCGCTCCCCGGCGCCCACCAACGCCAGGCAATGATGGTCCGTGTTGCAGCGCAGGAAAACCATCCCGCCAGGCATCATCGTTTCGGGATAAACGTCGGAGACTCTCAGGCCGAGCACTTGGGTGTAAAAAGCGGTGGATTTTTCCAGGTCGCTGACCTGCAGCACGATATGACCGAGTTTACCGATACGAAAGTCCATTCCGTGGGGAGGATTCATGCTCTTTAATTTATCTATATTGATTGTCATGTTCCTCCTCTCGCCGTTCAGGCGCAGCGCAGCGATGAGAAGCGCAGCGGAATTCTTTCAACTCGGCGAACTCGGCAGGAGACGATTGGCGCGCAAGAATTCAGTGACGAACTCATCGAAGCCGGCTGGATCTTCGATGCAGCAGGCATGGCCGGTTTTCGGCAAGATCCTGTGCATGGCGCCCGGAATCAGCGAGGCGGTGCGTTGGCCGGCTTTGAGAGAGTTGTCGTATTCACCGTTGATCACCAATGTCGGCACCTTCATCGATCCGAGCCGCGGCGTCATGTCGGTCCCGCCACGGGCGCGAAAGATCTGGGCAATGGATTCTCCGGAGAGCCACGGATCCCTTTCGACATAGGTGTTGAGCAGATATTTGCCGAGTTTGGTTTGGGGAAAATCCGGCGCGACCAGTTCCTTCAGGTGTTGAATGTGGTATTTCTCGATGCCGACTTTGGTATAACCCTGAATTCGCTCATCGATGGCGCCGCCCGGACCACTGCTGCCGCCGACCAGGATCAGAGCCTTGAACAGTTCCGGATAATCCAGGCCAAGCAGAAGCGCCATTCCTGAGCCGACACTCACGCCGCCCAGAATGGCTTCCGTAACGCCCTCATCGCGGCACACCCCAAGAACATCGTCGGCCATGTCTTTTAGTGTGAATGGTGTGCTTGGCTTGTCCGAACGACCGTAGCCGCGGATATCGATGGCGATGACTTTGAAATAGGTCGAGAAGTGCGCGATCTGATACATCCACAAGTTATGATCGAACGGATTGGCATGGACCATGACGAAGGGAAATCCCTCGCCGGAAACTTCGTAGTAGATTTTGAGACTGTTGGCGGTGCTATACATTAGCCGGAATACTTCCGTTCAAATGTTCAAGCCGTTCAATCGCTGCGCTCCGTTCAAGCCGTCAGAACACGTTCTGTTTCACCCTCTCTGACGTTTTGAACGACTTGACGGACTGACCGACTTGAACATTGTTACTTAGCGTTTCTGGGCCGCTCCTGCTTGATCTTTTCTTTTACTTCATCGAGCTTCATCACGTCGCAGTACTTGTGATGCATATCGAAGAGGTTGACCTTGTGCGATAGCGGGCTGCGATCAAAGACGCACTCTTCCACAATCGAAACGTGATATCCCAGCGAATAACCGTCCACTGAGCTGGCGCGGACGCAGCCGCTGGTGCTTTCGCCACAGACGATCAGGCTGTCGATCCCTTTCTGTGTCAAATGAGCGATTAGCGGCGTGCCGAAGAAGCCGCTGGCGCGCTCCTTGAAGATGACCACGTCATCGGCTTCGGGTTTGAACTCTTCGCGGATTTCAAAGGCTTGCGGATCGATCTTAACCCGCTGCCGGTTGGTTGCATAAACCTTATCAGGATTGGCTTCCTTGCGAGTTTCCGTCGTGGTGTAGAAGATTGGAATTTTTAGCGAACGCGCCAGCGCAAACAGTTCCTGGGTGGGCTTGATGGCGTTGTAAGCGTAGACGCCGCATGAGCTCTTATGGGTATCGACCAGCTCATGAGGCTCTTTAGGGCCGCCTTCATAGGCGAGGTTGTAAAGATCGATGGCCAGCAGCGCCGGTCTCTGGCCGATAAAGGTCTCGCGATGATACGGGGTGTAGGTCTTAAGAATTTCCGGGGTGACAACGTCTTTCCAACAATGATCCTCAAAATTATCCACTGCCATGGACTTCTCCTTAATCGATTAGATTGTTTGTTCTATCCCCTCGATTAAAGCCTTGTCAAGGAAGACCAGTGACAGAGATATTTCCGCATAAGCGGCTGATCGGCAGCGCGGCAACAAATAGGGTATCGGTCCATATCGATTGACACTCAAGTTCGAGGTTAGTTATATGGATGCCGACAATCGTAGCGGTAAGGGAGGATACTCGATGTCAGACCGGAACAAGAAATCAGATAGGAATACCCGCGGGAATCTGAGCCGGCGGCAATTCATCAAATTGGCCGGCACGAGCGCGGCGGCGCTGGGCACTCTGCCGTGGCCGAAAGCGCCACTCTTTGCTTTGCCGCTCAGCCGGCGCGAAAAAGAATCATCATTCATGGCGAGCGTCAAGTGACGAGTCTCGGCTATCACAATCGTCGCGAGACAGAGCATGTGTCCATGGTGGATGCGGGCCTGGTCGGTCAAAACCCTGCAACTCTCGAACGCGTACCGGTGCTGGCCGAGGAACTGCCGTCGGTTAAAAAGGGAACGTGGAAGATCGATCCTCAGAAAAAAACCATGATCACGGTCTATAACGGCAAGCCGTACACTTCCAAAGATTTCGAGTTTGGCTGGCAGATTGCGAAACATCCGCAATTTCCTATGCCGGATCGGCTCGTGCCGGAAATGATTTCAAAGATCGAAACGCCAGACGATCGCACCCTCGTGATTCATTGGAATGATCTCTACAACGAGGCTTATGCGATCCAGTACACTCACGTGCGCGCCTTTCCGCGCCACCTGTTGCAGGAAGCCTTCAACGCCGGCGATATGAAGGCATTTGCCAATTCGCCTTATTGGAACAAAAACTTCATCGGCGCCGGGGCATACCGCGTCGTGGAATGGGACGCCGGCAGCCGCATGGAGCTCGAAGCTTTCAACGACTTCGCGCTCGGCAAGCCCAAGATCGACCGGGTAACTTACAAAACCGTCGAGGACAACAATACCAATCTTGCGGCGGTGCTGGCCGGAGAAGTGGATCTGTGCATGCGCAGCACTATTTCTTTCGATGGCGCGATGATCCTGCGCGATCAGTGGGAAAAGGGGGGAAAAGGCAAAGTGCATATCAGCCCTGCCTCCTGGACCTGGCTCAACCTGAGCCGCGACAACCCGCTGTTCAGTGATGTCAGTGTGCGCCGTGCGTTGCTGCATGCCATAGACCGCGACGCGATGGTGCAGAACATGTTTAGGGGAGAGAAAGTGGTTTCGGATATCCCGCTGTCGCGGGTCCGCAAGACTTACAAAAAAGCGTTGTCGACGGTGACCATCTATAAGTACGACCCGGAACGGGCAAAAAAACTTCTCGCCGAGGCCGGCTGGAAGCCGGGCTCCGACGGCATTTTGACGAATGCTAAAGGCGAGCGGATGGAGTTCGAATTCCGTGTCACCGCCGAACGGCGCGATCATGAGCAGGCCCAGGCGATCATCGCCGATTACTGGAAGAAGATCGGCGTGCGCGGCAATATCAAAAATCTGCCGAACCGGTTGCTCAACTCAGCGGATAACCGCAACCGTTGGCCCGGCGCGTTCATCGGTTCGCACAACGTTACAGTGGAAGAATGGCCCGAACGGTTTCACACCAAGAACATTCCCACGGCCGAGAACAAGTATGCTCCAGAAAACGTCTCCGGTTGGAATGATCCGCGTAAAGACGAGATTCTGGACGAGATCAATTCGATCATCCCGGAGGCGCGCTCCGAGCAGCTGCAACTGGACTTTCTCAAAATGTTTACTGAAGCGCTGCCGCACCTGCCGCTGTACTACTCGCCGGAAATCCTCGTGGTGAAAAGAGGCCTCACCGGAGTGACGCCGCGGCAGGAAAGCGGCGGGCAAAACTCTAGCAGTTGGAACATGCAGCAGTGGGATAAGACCTAAAACGCTCGTTCAACAGTTCAACCGTTCCAACGTTCAACGTCAGACTGTAGAAGCTAGCATTGCGAATCTCTAGCCGTTACCCAGCAATTCTAGATCTTCAATCCAGATCCTTTGAATGTTGAACGACTCTTCCCGTCGGTTCTGACGTTGAACTATTGAACGTTGAACCTTTGAACCTATTTTATGTCCCTATATATTTTCCGTCGTCTGATCCAGCTCGTGCCGCTGCTCTTCTTCGTCTCCGCTCTGATTTTTTTCCTGCTCTATTCCATGCCAGGGGATCCGCTCTACCGAATGCTCGAGGGAATCCCCAACCTTCGTCCGGAAGATTATGAACGGTTGCGCAAGCTCTACGGTTTCGACGATCCTTTCTACATTCAATATTGGAAGTGGCTCTGGCAGTTGCTTCAACTGAACCCCGGTTACTCGCGCGAGTATGGACAGCCGGTGATCGATATCATTATTCCGGCGTTGAAGAATACTCTGGTGCTGACGATCACGGCTGTGGTCATCGGCAAACTGATCGCAATCGCCTTGGGAATTTTTTCCGCGGTTCGGCAATATTCCATCGGCGATTACCTGCTGACGGCGCTGACCTTTGTCGCCTATTCGGTTCCGGCGTTCTGGCTCGGGTTGATGCTGATCATCCTTTTCTCCGTGAAACTAGGATGGTTGCCTACTTCCGGCATTGTCAATCCCGACCTGACGCCGGGCACCTGGGAAGCGACGGTCGATTGGGTGAAACATCTCATATTGCCGGTGTCGGTGCTGGCGATTTCGGAGATCATTCAGGTGCAGCGATTTATGCGTTCAAGTTTGCTGGAGGTGCTGCGGCAGGACTATTTGACGACGGCCCGGGCCAAGGGGTTGAGCGAACAGACCGTGATCGGCCGTCATGCTTTGAAGAACGCGCTCATTCCCGTAGTCACCATTATCGCGGTAACGATGCCGCGCGTAATCGGCGGTTCGACTGTGGTCGAAACTGTTTTTGCTTATCCCGGAATGGGCCGGCT